>JBCBCD010001377.1:592-1754 GCA_038530915.1 Bacteroidota bacterium | reverse complement strand
TTAGGATCTTCTCCCGGATCGTTGCTAGATAAAATGGCTGTATAGGCATCATCCCATTCAGTCGGAAAATAGAGCCCACGCTCTTGTACCCAGCCATCAAAATCTTTTTCTGTAATTTTATTTGGAAAATTGAGTACGGTATGGTCCGGCTTAAGGATTCTTACTTCCGCTTCTTCGACTGCCACCCGATCTCTGGATAATTTTAATGGATAGGGCCCAATTTTTTCATCCGATATCTTTAGCCCTCTAGTTGTATTGTACTGAACGATCATGGTGCCACCTTGCTCTACATAATCAATCAACTTTTGCTGATGGAATTTTAGGCTTTCCTTGGTGTTGTAAGCACGGATACCAATAATTACAGCATCATATTGAGACAAATTAGCGGGAGTGATCTGATTGTCACTTAGGATATCTACCTGGTAACCAATTTGCTCCAAACTTTGCGGAACAGCATCTCCAGCACCCATGATATATCCAATACGCTCACCTGCTTTTTGGATATCCACCTTAACGATTTTTGAACTGGCTTCTAGTAAAACCGTTTGGGTAGGAATATGATCGTAGGCAAGGACGGACATTTTACGAGAATAATTCGTACCATCCTCTAATTCTACAATTGGCTTTAATTTCCCTTCACTCTGTCCCTCAGGTGGAAACAATTGGAAGGTAGTCTCGTACAATTCCCCCTTGATCTTGAGTTCAAACGCTTGCATTTCAGGCTCAGAACGCCATCCATCAGGGATATCTAGTTTCACTATTCCCTTTACATTCTCCCGACCTGCCTCAACTACCAACTTGACCTGCTGCCCTGAATTGTCTGCAAAAACATAAACCGGTTCAGGGAGGCTTACCAAAACAGGAGGAATGATCTCAAAAGGACGATAAACTTCTCCTCCGACAGGATCTCTTTTTTTGAAAGCGACATCCTTTACAAAGGAAATCTCCTGACCCTCAATTTCAAGATCAAAAGCTACTTTGACTGGACGTGGCGTTTCGGGCAAACCTCTCATCGATTGATCCTTTACGGTGTACATTCCAAGCTCTCCTGGATCATTCAGCCAATAGGGACTGGTTGTTGGCATATCCGATGGCAGCACCACTGTCTCAAAAAACTGTTTTAAATGCAGTATTGGAAGACAATATCGCAAAAAAGTTTTTT
>JBCBCD010001377.1:0-582 GCA_038530915.1 Bacteroidota bacterium | reverse complement strand
ATTGTCTTCCAATACTGCATTTAAAACAGTGTCAACGCCCATGGGTAAAATGTGGATGTTCTTTACCATGGCATTTACATTAGAGCGTTTAATTACCTCAATGGTAATTTCCAATTCCTGCCCAGCTGTTGCTGAAAAATCGCCTGCAATACCTTCCATAAATAAACCTGCTGTAGCCTCAATCAAGGTTTGAGTTTCTTCCAATTTTACGTTTTTCCAATAGCCATCAGGTAAGGCATTGATCTTTTTATAAATTTCTACAAGTGCAGGAACTGAAGCTGCTGGATTGTCGTATTTGAAATCTTTATCCAATTGCTTCACCATCTCACCAATTGGTTCACCACCTTCTAATCTGCCCCATGTCGTATTTACACCCTCAAAAAGATCGCTTTTATCCGTGGGCAGGTCTCCCTTTATCAGTTCCAGATAGTCTGTAGAAGAACCTCTGGAACCTACCGAACCAAATCCCTGGGTACGGTGCATACTGCGACTTTCTGCTGAAATCTCTGTATTGGATTTACCTCTAATTGGGTAAAAAATACCTACATCAACGGGAAATAGCCTGGTCTTATCTGCATTCTT
>JBCBCD010001376.1:0-1757 GCA_038530915.1 Bacteroidota bacterium | reverse complement strand
AATACTATCAAAAGCAGTACGCTACCTAAACGTTACGAATGAAGGGAATAATTTTGGCCGGAGGTTCGGGAACTAGACTTCACCCTATAACATTATCTGTTAGTAAACAACTAATGCCGGTTTATGATAAGCCCATGATTTATTATCCCTTGTCAACATTATTATGGGCTGGAATCAGGGAGATTTTGATAATCTCAACTCCGCATGACCTTCCCTTGTTCCAAAAGTTGCTGGGTGATGGGTCGCAATTGGGATGTGTATTTCAATATGCTGTGCAAGAGGCTCCAAATGGTTTGGCAGAGGCTTTTATCATAGGAAAAGAGTTTATTGGAAATGATAAGGTGGCGTTGATTTTAGGAGATAATATTTTTTATGGTTCAGGTTTGGCAAAGTTGCTTCAAGAAAACAATGATCCTGATGGCGGGGTAATTTATGCGTACCATGTTCATGACCCGGAGCGATACGGTGTAGTTGAATTTGACAAGAACAACAAAGTGGTATCGATAGAGGAAAAACCAGAAGTTCCAAAATCGAACTTTGCGGTACCAGGCATCTATTTTTATGATAATGATGTTGTTGATATTGTAAAGAATATTCAACCTAGTCCAAGAGGGGAATTGGAAATCACGGATGTGAATAAATCCTATTTAAGCGAAGGGAGGCTTACAGTTCGGATTCTAGATAGGGGAACGGCTTGGTTGGACACCGGAACATTTCAATCCTTGCTCCAAGCCGCTCAATTTGTTGAAGTTATAGAAGAAAGGCAGGGTCTTAAAATAGGTGCTATTGAAGAGGTAGCCTACAAAATGGGCTATATTGATGATAGTCAACTCATAAAACTTGCCAAACCGTTTCTAAAGAGCGGGTATGGAAAAAACCTAATGGCCATATTACATTAAAACATGAAGTTTGTAGAAACCAAGCTTAAAGGCTGTTACGTTTTGGAGCCTGAAATCTATAAGGATAATCGGGGTTACTTTTTTGAAAGCTTTAATCAAGCAAAATTTGAAACTGCTATCGGAAAGCCCATAAACTTTGTTCAAGACAACCAGTCTTTTTCAAGCAAGGGAGTATTGCGGGGACTGCATTTTCAAAAAGGAAAATATGCACAGGCCAAGTTGGTAAGAGTATTAGAAGGTGAGGTTCTCGATGTTGTTGTGGATGTTAGAACCGAATCACCTACTTTTGGAAAACACTTTTCAATTCTTCTTTCAAGCGAAAACAAAAAGCAGCTTTTTATACCCAGGGATTTTGCTCATGGATTTGTTGTTTTGAGCAATCAGGCACACTTTTTTTATAAATGCGATAATTTCTATAATAAAGATTCCGAAAGTGGCTTGATTTATAACGACAAGGATTTGGGTATAAACTGGATATATCAAGAGAGGGAGTTGAAAATCTCAGAAAAAGACATGGAATTGCCAAGGTTCAAGAACCTTAAATTGTAAATTTGACATTTAATTTTAACTACATGGAAAAAAAGAAGCCAAAGGTAATTGCTGAAATTGGCTGTAATCATAAAGGGGATTATGATATCGCCCTTGAACTTTTGGACTTAGCCAAACAATGCGGTGCGGATGTAGCCAAATTTCAGAAGAGAAACAATAAAGAATTGCTGACAAAAGAGCAATATGCTGCACCACATCCTAATCCCGCAAACTCTTATGGAAATACTTATGGGGAACATAGAGAGTTTTTGGAATTCGACGTTGAGCAACACAAAGGTTTGAATGAGTACTGCTCTAAAATTGGAATTG
>JBCBCD010001375.1:0-1762 GCA_038530915.1 Bacteroidota bacterium | reverse complement strand
CAACAAAACAAGATAGGGTTTTTAGGTTTTTAGGTATTTTAGGGTCATTTGGCAGAAACGATGTTTTCTGCCTTTTTTTATTCCTGCCAAACAGTTTCCATTTTTCCATATACTTTTCATTATTTTGAGTCAAAATATTGACTACCACATGAAAATTAAATTCACAGCTTGTTTGGGTTTATTGGTGTGTTTAATTACACTTTTTTCATCATCAACTTCCCATGCTCAGAAATTATTGACTTACCAGCCAGCTTTATTGAGTAAATCCGATCAAATCAACTTTACTTTTGATCCTCAAGATAACTACACGAGCAGCCAACCTACTTTACATATGCTGTTGATAAGTGATAATTTCCATAAAGAGGTAGCTTATCTTAATCTTGAGAAACAGGAAAACTCCACGCTATATACAGGTACGTATCAATTGGCTGATTCTATTATTGGCTTAACGATAGTAATAAGAAATCAAGAAGATCAAATTGTAGATAATGCTTCTTATAATTTAGTCATTCATAATAGCAATACCTTAAAGCCAGTGAAAGAATCCTTAGGGAATTTAGCTCTGGCAAGCTACTATGACTTCTACACCATAGGGAAAAGAGTAGACTACAAAGAAATTTATGATTTGCTTCAAAGAGAATTTGATCATTATCCAAGCTCAGCTGATGATCCCATAATGATTCAAACTTATGCTGAAGTAGCAATGAGAACAGAGAATGTAGCAGCTATTAAATTTGCTGAAGGAAAAGCAAAGCAGTTTGCCAGGAAAAAAAAATCTGAAACTAGTCTTTCTACTGCATTAGAACTGTACAGCTTATTGGGCTTGCCAGAAAATTACGATAAGACGAAAAAGCTAATCATCAAGCGTTTTCCTATGGGAGAATTGGCGAAAGATCAATTGATGCAATCTTTTTATGAAGCAGGTGAAGACTTAGAACAGCAGGAATCCATTTTAGCTACCATGGAGCGATATGCTCAGCCTGGAAATCCGAAGGATGAATACATGATTAATAATGCGGCTGCTCAGTTAACTACTCTTTATGGTGAGCAACAAAAGTGGGAGAAATTTGACAAATACATTCAAATGATTACCAGAGAAGCCACCAGAGCTTCTCTTTATTTTAGACAAGCAGTTGCTTTGCTTGGTGACTTGAATGAGCCAGCTACCAATCTGGATAAAGCCTTTGAATTTTCTAGTCTTACGATTGCTATGTTTGAAAAAAATATGAAAGAACACGAGCAAGAAGAGACTGCCAATATATATCCTACTTATAATGAATTTTCACCTGATTTGTATTCCATTTATGCTAGTACACATGCACTAGCCTTATACAAAAAGGAACAATTTGATAAGGCCTTAGATTACCATGAAAGAGCCATTAATTTGGTTGATGATCCGAATCTTTATATGATAAAGAGACATATTCTTTATCTCGAAAAAGCAAAAGGGGAGGAGGAAGTAGAAAAACAGATAGCACAATATATGGCAGAGGGTAAAGCAGACAAAGAATTAGTAGAAAAATATAAAACGTTATTTATAAAAAATAATACCCTTGAGAGTGCTTTAAAAAAACAATTGGAATTGTTGGATTTGCTCAAAAAAGAAAAGCTTGAGATGCAACTGGCTGAAAAAAAGGTGGATTATCCTGCACCTCAACTATTTCTTCCCACATTAAACGGTAGTGATTCTATTGATTTAATGGATTTTCAAGGAAAGATTGTAATCGTGGACTTTTGGGCTACCTGGTGTGGGCCTTGTGTC
>JBCBCD010001374.1:0-1764 GCA_038530915.1 Bacteroidota bacterium | reverse complement strand
CTAAAGCAATAACGAAAAACTATATTTATTTGACTATATAAGCAAATTTAAAAGCAAATCAATTCATAAAAATTGCTTACTGACGCATCAAATTGTATTTTTGTTGATGCAAAATTCAATAAAAATGGATATAGGAAGCAAAATAAAAGGTATTAGAGAAGCTAAAGGTCTTTCTCAAAAGCAGGTAATTACTGCTATTGGCATGGGTGCAGCCCAATATTCAAGGATAGAAACGGGCAAAACAGAGCCGTCTTTGGGGTCATTGGAAAAAATAGCTCAAGCACTCGGCATCACCCTTGCCGAACTCTTCGCCGACAAGGAACAACCCACCGAAGTCAACTCCACCGACAAAACCCTGATGGAAAAAGTAAAACTGATGGAAAGTCTGGAGGAAAAGGAAAAACGCACCCTGTTTACTATTTTGGATGCGTTTGTCTCTAAGAAAAGGCTGAAAGATGCTCTTTCGGATGCGATTAAGTTGGCGTGAGTGTTAAATTGTGTTAAAGTTTGACTTTTTTCCCTTGCCTACAAATGTTACTTTTTAGGTACAAAAGTACCTTATTTGGTATATTGGAAAAGCCCCGTCCGATGGACGAGGCTTTTTGCTATTCTCTAAAAAATTCTACATGGTTCATTAACGGAATATCTACTTGATTTAACTTTTCTGGTTTCAATTTTAATTTCCTGCCCGTTAATTTTCCAATTACATGTTTCTGAATTTCAGTTTTGCCATTTGAAAGAACTAAAGTATCTCCTTTCAAATTGTATCTCCATTCCAATGTTCTGTCTGGATAAACTTCTTTTAAGGTATTTTCAGAAAAAAATAACTTTAATCCAGACTTGTCTCGACTGTCCCATGCTCCAAGTAACAAATTCTGCTCTTGGGCTTCATACTTACAGCCAACTATTGCCCAAATGATTAGAAATAAATATTTTACTTTCATATTTATTGTTTTTTACCTTGTTTATCAACTTCCCATTGCCAATCAACATTTTGACGTTGTTCCACCGTGATATTAACTGCTGTCCCCGCACCAGCTTTTCTATTCTTTTCCCTTCTGGTCACTACATCATTGATAAAACGTTTCGCTCCCGCATTTCCTTCATCCTGACCACATAATCCAAAGCACCCTAATGAACCAGTCACTCTTTGTTGACCATTACTTCGGGTATAGCTTCCCCCTACATGTATCATAACGCCGTCTGCAGATTGAGTTCCACGGGCAGGGTCAGTTGCTAAATCGTCAGAGCCATTTGAGTTTCTTAAATTATAGGCTTCCAAATCAGTACCTGGAGGGTATGCTAAAGGAACTCCTGTATAATCCCCTTCATTGGCTGCTGGTTCAAAAGCTGTATTGTTAACATTGTAGGTATCTTCATATCCAAAGAACTCCCAAAATCCACCAACATCGTTTACGGGGTCACTACTATTAATAACAGGTCCATCTCTGGTTACATGATAATTTGAAACTGTTCCTGTTACATCGTCGGTAACTGTCATTAGATAAACTGGAACTTCAACAGTTCTTGGCGAGCCATTAACATTCTCTGAACCGATTAATCTAATTTGGGTTGAGCCAACTGCTTGTCGTGTAATCCTGATAATTACATCCTCTGGTGCTCTACCGTCTGGGTCTATGAACCTAATTGGGTTATTGAAGCTGTACGAGAAGGGCGACCAAGCCGCAAAATCTGCTGCCAGCGGGTCAACAAACTAAAACCTCTGTGCGACTTTTCGCTCATTTTCTCACTTTGCAAAGATAC
>JBCBCD010001373.1:0-1766 GCA_038530915.1 Bacteroidota bacterium | reverse complement strand
ATCTCCCTATGAATTTTTGATTATAGGGAACTTTGTTTCTGACGAAAAAACAGCAACAGTGACAGATTGTGAAGATGTCTTTCCATATGCCTACTATTACATAGATGCTGTTTCCATACATGAAATCAAAAAACCTCAAAACCCGTTCACTGAAAAAACATATACTAAAGGAGATAAAATCATTTTAAAAAACATCCTTTTCGATACCGACAAAGCTACGCTGAGACCAACGTCTTTCGAACAGCTTGACCAGTTGGTAGAATACCTACAAAAAAACCAAACTTTCAATGTGAAGATTATAGGTCATACAGACAATGTAGGTGGCCTTGAGTACAACTTGGACTTAAGTAATAGAAGGTCAAAATCCGTAATCGATTACCTCATCGCTGCCGGTATTCCTGCTGATCGTCTTGCTTACGAAGGCTTAGGAGCTACTCAACCTATAGCTGACAACTTAGTGGCTGAAGGAAGAGCTAAGAATAGGAGAGTTGAGTTGAATTTATTTTGAAATTTATGGTGTAGGGTTGAGAGTGTAGGGTGTAGTGGGTTTCAAACATTCTCTTTTTTAAAGGAGCTAATCTTGTCTTACTACTTAAATTTTTTTAGAAATGTTCATACTTAGATTTAAATGTGTAAAAGCCCACTATACCCTACCCCCTACACAAAATAGATTATATGGAAGTGAAAATCATTATTTCAAAAACTAACAGTCTTAAAAATTACTAATCACTTACCTATATTTGGCCAATTGTACCATATTTCAAAAAACGCACAATGCTTTTACCCAATATAGACCCAACCCGATTGGAAGCAGGATGTGATGAAGCAGGAAGAGGATGCATAGCCGGGCCGGTATACGCAGCAGCAGTGATTATACCAGAAAGTTTCTCAAAACCAGAGCTCTTGAAAGACTCAAAACTGTTATCAGAAGCTCAACGACTGGAAGCCAGATATTTTATTGAGGAAGAAGCTACCGCTTGGGCAGTGGGTATTGCCAGTCCTGCAGAAATTGATCAAATCAATATCCTCAATGCTTCATTTTTGGCGATGCATAGAGCGATTGAGCAATTGGATCCTCAAGCCAACTATCTATTGATTGATGGAAATCGATTCAAACCTTACACAGGGATAGAACATGAATGTGTCGTCAAAGGAGATCAAAAATACCAGTCTATTGCTGCCGCTTCTATTTTGGCTAAAACCTATCGCGATGAATATATGCTGAGCATAGAAGTAGATCATCCACAATATGGCTGGAAAACCAATAAGGGCTATCCTACTAAAGCACATCGAGAGGCTGTTTTAAAGCATGGGTTTACTGAGTATCATAGGAGGACGTTTAAGGTGGGAGTACCAAAATAAAAGCATAAAAAGGACTTTTAGTTGGTCAAAACTTGGCATAGTTTAAAAGTAAAATATTCATGTATTAGTCTATTTCTTCAGATTGTACCAATATTTTTGTTCTTACAGCTTCAGATATTCTAAAGTCAGTTTTATCTATTAAATCTAAGGTATCTTTTACAGAATCTATCACTTCTTTTTCTTTAGCTTTAAGCAAAACTCCTAATGATCCAATAATTTCTATTTTCATTTCTGCAGCAACCCTTCTGCCCTTCTTTTCGTCAATTATTAAAAGGCTTTCTTTAATCTCAAGTGCTACTGCAATAGAACTTGCTTCTCCGTTACCAAGATTCTGTTTTAATTTATTGTATAAGTGATTGGACAAAAATAAATAGTGTTTTTGATCGATCAGATTTTTGGAGCTG
>JBCBCD010001372.1:0-1769 GCA_038530915.1 Bacteroidota bacterium | reverse complement strand
CTTTTTTGCAAAAGTGGAAACAACTCTTTGGTCAATAAAAAGTGAGAAATACAGTTGGTCTGAATTTGTACATCATACCCATCTTTGGTCGCTTGATCTTTTAAAGCCATTACTCCGGCATTGTTTACCAATACATCGATGGTATCATATTTAGCTTTAATGCTTTCAGCAGCATTTTTTACACTGTCAAAATCCTGTAGATCGCATACTACTTGATCAAAAGTGGCGCTGGGTACAGCTTCCTGAAGTTGTTGCAAGGCATTAGCTGATCTTGAACTTTCACGGTTGAGTAATATAACAGAAGCACCTCTTTTGGCCACTTCTCTGGCACAGACAAAGCCTGTTCCACTGGTAGTACCTGTGATAGCTACTACCCTTCCTGTCATGTCTTGAGAGTGATTATCGATCACATTTCCTAAATGGACGGTTCCTTCTAGATAGCTCATTGATTAAGGTTTTATTAATTAACGGTTTGTATTTTACAAATTAAATAACAAAGTGTAAGTTATCGTAGGATATTCTTTGGTGCTTACACAATACGCTGATAGGATAACACAAACTGAAGATTATTCATTTTTCTCTTTTTGCTTCACCTTTCTATAAATTATTTTTTAACTTTTATTAATTGAAAAAATTCAGATGAAAGCAATTAACCGTAGAAAATTCATAAATCTAAGTTCTGCAGCCATAGGTTCTTTTTGGCTACCTCTTAGTTGTATACAGAATCAGAGTTCCAATTTAGGAAAACAAAAAAATAAGGATAGTATAGGTGTAGCTTTATTAGGACTGGGAAGTTACAGCACCTATCAGTTAGCTCCAGCATTACAAATGACTGAATATTGCCATTTGGCTGGTATTGTTACTGGTAGCCCTGAGAAAATACCTACCTGGCAAAAAAAGTATGCCATCCCTGATCAGAATGTCTACAGCTACGATACCATGGATCAAATAGCCAATAATGATGCCATAGATGTAATCTACATTGTAACGCCAACAGGTACACATAAAGATTTTGCTGTGGCAGCTGCCAGTACCGGAAAGCATGTATGGTGTGAAAAACCAATGGCAATGACTGTCACAGAATGTCAGGCCATCATTGATGCTTGTAATAAAAATAAGGTGCAATTGACCATCGGCTACAGAATGCAACACGAACCCAATACATTGACCCTGAATAGCTATGCTCAGAGTAAACCATTCGGAGACATACAAACTATTTTTGCGGAAGCAAGTTATTCCGGTGGTGGTGGTTCAGGATGGCGTTTCCAGAAGACAATGGGAGGTGGAGCATTGTATGATATGGGAGTATATACTGTAAATGGTATGCGCAATGCCCTAAATCTATACCCCAAAAGAGTACTTTCTGCCAAGCAGTATACGGATCGTCCCCGACTTTTTAAGGAAGTCGATGAGACGACAGAGTATGTATTGGAATTTGAAAATGGACTAAAAGGAAGCGGGAAAACCAGTGTAGGACAACCTGGGAATCAACTTAGAGTAAATTGTGAAAAGGGCTGGTATGAAGTTAGTCCTATGCAATCCTATTCAGGAGTAAAAGGCAAACGCAGTGATGGCGTTCTACTCAATCAATCGATCAGAAACCAACAAGCACTTCAGATGGATGAAGATGCCAAGGCCTTATTGGAAGATCGCACTATGATGATCAGTGGCGAAGAAGGACTGAAGGATATTCGTATTATTGAAGCGATTATTCTATCGGCTGATGAAAAGAGAATGATTGAGATATAAAATCGCAAGATCTTATACCT
>JBCBCD010001371.1:0-1772 GCA_038530915.1 Bacteroidota bacterium | reverse complement strand
CTTTTTATCCGGGAAAGTTTCATTTCCTTCGAAATAAATATTGTCGATTTTTACTCTTGGTCCCCTTTCCACATCAAAAACCAATTGTACGGAATTGACTCTTGAAGAATCGGCTAATTCTCGTACTACGACATTGGCATCAAGATACCCTTTGCCAACAAAATATTCCTCTATGGCTTCCCGAGAATTGACTTTAATATTGTCTGTTACAATACCCCCTTTCAGCAGATATCGATTTACTTCCTCATTAAGGTTATCATGTAAGGATTTTTTTACTCCAGTATAGGAGAACTTGGAAAGACGGGGTCGTTCCTGGACCAAAATTTCCATAAAAACCACATCACCAATTGTTTTTTCAATCAATATTTGTACATCAGTGAAGAGGCGCAGCTTCCAAAGCCCTTTGATTGCTTTTGCGATAGTATTCGAAGGTATTCGAATCTTATCTCCAATCCTCAAACCTGAAATACTAATGATGGCATTTTCATCACTGTAATTATTCCCAGTTACTTTGATACCACCAATCTCAAAGTCCTTCTTGTCAGAATAATTATAAAATGTGACTGTATCAGTTTCCTGTGCATTCATCCATGCTGGTAGCACAATAAAGAAAACTACAACTGTAAGTATTCTTGTTAGCATTAACTTGAGTGTATCTAGATGTAAATTCATTGTCAATATTGCATTTTCCTAATAACCGCAGTAGATCGATAATTAAACCACAATGTAACGATACATAGTAGTTGAAAAAGGTTGTATTACTACCTTACCAACTGTTCACTTATTTTTCCAAAACGTCTTTCACGTTGCTGATAATCAATAATCGCTTGGTATAGATGTTCTTTTGAGAAATCCGGCCAAAAAGTCGGAGTGAAATATAATTCTGCATACGCCAACTGCCACAGTAAAAAATTACTAAGTCGTGACTCCCCACTCGTTCTAATGAGTAGTTCAGGATCTGGCTTTCCGGAAGTACTCAATGCCTTCTGAATCGTTTCCTGATTGATATCTTCCACATTTAAAGTACCTTCCTTTACTTGCTGAGCTATCGATTGTGTCGCCTTAGTTAATTCCCACTTTGAACTATAGTTGAGTGCCAACACCAAAGTCATACGGGTATTATTAGCAGTCTTTTCAATTCCTCCTAAGAGTGCTTTATAAGTGCGCTCTGGTAGTTTGTGAATATCACCGATTGCCTCTAACTTAATATTATTCTTATTTAGGGTATTGATTTCTTTATGTAAGGTATCTACCAAAAGGCCCATTAAGGTATCGACTTCCAGACGAGGTCTTTTCCAATTTTCGGTAGAAAAGGCATATAATGTCAAGTACTTGACACCTAGCTCCGCGGCAGCTTCTGTGGTTTCCCTCACTGCTTTTACTCCGTTTCTATGGCCGAAAACCCTTGGCTTTCCGTGTTGTTTCGCCCATCTACCATTGCCATCCATAATGATAGCAATATGATTGGGTAGTTTTTCAGGCCTGATATGCATCTTCAAATCCATTAGTCCTCTGCATTTCATCAAAAAAGTAAAAAGCAACACAAATAGAATACTTTTTTGATGCTTATTTCAAAATATTCGCAAAATTAACAAAAGTATAAAGGAAAGAAGAATTTTTCATTGTTCATCGTTCATCGTTCATTATTCATCTTTCATAAACTTTAACTGCTATTGATGATAAGATGAAATTTTATGGGAAATAGTATAGAAAACTGATTTAGTAAAACTAAAAGAATAATCTTTCGATTTTGATGGAATCTTTTGCCTCAA
>JBCBCD010001370.1:0-1772 GCA_038530915.1 Bacteroidota bacterium | reverse complement strand
GGGTTTATTGACCACTACCATAGCATCATCTTCAAATAATATGTCTATTGTTTTCTTTGCTGGCATCTTACAGTTGTCTAAAATATTTTTTTCTTCGCGCATAAAATTGCCAAACAATGCTTCCACTATATCTCCCCGCCATATTGGGTTGATTGCTTATACTGGTTTTGGCTATGAGTTCATCAAAATGCGCCCTTTTCTTGAGGGTATAAGAAATGTTTTTATAAAAATTACCATGTGCCTTAAGAATGGATAAAATGTGTTTGAATTTCCCTTGTGAAAGGAATAAAACTGCTGCCAGGAAATCCATCAACATTCGAATAATAATTTGCTTGACCACTACATTCTTTGGCTCATTTTTAAGGATAGTAAACAAAGTATTTCTAAAGTTAAGGTAGGTCTTTCTTGGTGATAAATAGTTTAAAGTACCACCGCCAACATGATAAACGATTGACCTGGGACGAACCATAATTTTATAACCTGCTCGTTTTAAACGCCAACACAAATCTATCTCCTCTGCATGGGCAAAATAATCACCATCAAATCCACCTATAGAATGAAACAGCTTTGCCCTTATGAATAAAGCAGCACCCGTAGCCCAAAAGATCTCGTCTGTATTGTCATATTGTTTTTGGTCTTTTTCGGTTACGCTGAAGATCCTTCCTCGGCAAAAAGGATATCCCATTTGATCAATCCAACCTCCACTGGCACCTGCATATTCAAAAGCATCTTTTTGGTAAAATGCTCTGATTTTAGGTTGTACAGCTGCTACCGTACGATCTCTTTCCATCAATTCAACTACAGGCTCTATCCATTGTGTGGTCACTTCAACATCTGAGTTAAGTAGTACATAATAGTCAGCTACCACCTGCTGAAGGGCCTGATTGTATCCCTCCGCAAAACCATAGTTCTTCTTCAGGTCTATTAATTTTACTTCAGGATAGTTTTCTTTCACAAATGCTATAGAATTATCTGAAGAACCATTATCCGCTACATAAATGCTTAATACGGGGTAAGTACTTCCAACAACAGATGGGAGAAATTTTTCCAGATATTCTTCTCCATTGTAGTTCAGAATAACGACAGCAACCTCTACTTTCGGTTGTTTACTTTTGGCTTCTTCTACTGCAGTATGCTCATCTAATATCTTTTGAGTATCTAGTTTATCTTTTTTTAACTGCTCAGTAAGTTCGTTGAGGCTATCAAAGGAAGCATCATTTCTTATTTTTTTGATAAACTCAATTTGCAAGTCATCCCCATAGATATCTTTGTCAAAATTGAAGATATTAACTTCTATGGTTCTGTTATTGAGCTCCTTAATAGTGGGACGGGTTCCTATGTAAAGCATTGCCCTGTAACGTTTATCCTGATGAGTCGCAAAAACAGCATAAATGCCATCCGGAGGAATGAGCTTGTGCGTTTCAGTAATAGATAAGTTAGCAGTAGGAAAACCAATGTCAGAACCAATTTTTTGACCATGAACGACTGTACCACTTAAAAGAAATGGATGGTCCAACAATCGATTGGCTATTTGGATATCCCCATTGTTAAGTGCATGGCGAATTTTTGTAGAACTTATGGCAATATCTTCAACTTCTTGCTTTTCAATTACTTTAACCTCATAATTACAACGATCTCCATGCCATTTAAGGTAATTGACGTCTCCTTGCCTGCTAAGTCCAAAACGATGGTCATACCCAATAACTATATAGCTTGGGTGAAACCTTGAGACCAAAAACTGCTCGATGTACTCATCTGCGCTCATTTGAGAA
>JBCBCD010001369.1:0-1774 GCA_038530915.1 Bacteroidota bacterium | reverse complement strand
TGAAAAACACCAACCTACCGTGCTCACTAAAACTTGGTTTCATACAGGGGCTTTTCTTGACAAACAAAAAATACTCTCGCAATTCAAAGAAGAATACTGGTACCAACATTTAAAAAAACTTGATCCGAATATTAATCCGATCGAATATAATCTCCCCGATGCACTAATAAACCCAGCCCATTCCATATCGACAGCAATTGATGAACTGAGTAATGAAGAATGTCGTGAAGCCTTGCGGGCTTGTAAAGGAATGGCCTTGAGAACTGAAGTGTTCGCCTTGGATGCTGAGGATCCAGAAGATTTGGAACAGTTAAAGAAGCAGGCTACACCCTATTCCGTATCAACGCATAACTGTCAGGTACAACTACAACAACCCAGAGAAGACAACCAACATGCCGTATTTATGGTTCAGGAGAGTGAAGCCATCAACTATGCCTATGAACGAAATCCTGAAGACCCCAGAATACAACATTCTTTAAACATCAAAACCGATCAATACGGTAACATTTTAGAATCGGTCAGTGTAGTATATCCAAGAATTGGTACAGAAGACGCTCTAGAAGATCAGCCTGACGATACCATGGCCGCCAGGCAGGCAAAACATAAAGCAAAAGCAACACAGAAAAAATACGGCATCGTATTTACAACCAGAGAATTCACCAATGATATCTTAGAAGATGAAGTTTATCTACTTCCAAAGGAATGGAGAAGCAGCAGTTATGAAATCACAGGTCTTAAAGCCGCAGAAGAGATCTTCGCCATTGCAGAGTTTGATGGACTGTTAGACTCCTTAAATGAAATAGATTATCACCAGCCGCCTGATACTAGTATAACACAAAAGCGTCTTATTGAACGCGCAATGACCAAATACTACGACGATCAACTCGCGCTGCCACTTCCAAGCGGACAGCAAGGAAGATGGGGTACTAACTTTGAAAACTACCAACTCGCCTATACCCCTAATCTTCTGCAAGACATCTTTACACCCTCAACTCATTCCGCAAACTTTGAAGTGGGTGATCTCGACATGATCGATGCTGAATACCATGAGGAAGATGCGAACTGGTGGGTACGATCTGGAACTATTCAATACGTGCAGGGGGGAGAGGTTCTAGAGGATGCAAAAAACAGGTTTTTAAGACCGCTTTTCTACACCAACCCAAAGGGTAGTAAAACACAGACCTTTTATGATCCGCTTTTCCTCTTTGAAAATCGTATTCTAGATCCAATTGGTAATCAAACTGATGTTTTGGAATTTGATTATCGCACGCTTTCAGCTATTCGTACCAGGGATATCAACGACAACATTTCTTCAACGGTTGTGGATGAACTTGGGCTCCCCAAAGCCACAGCTATTGAAGGTAAAGATAACAACAACGATAATCAGGGTGAAGAGGCAGATCATTTAAGTGGTATCACTTCTATTACAGAACCTGCCGAACAAAACCTAATTGATAATTTCATGGCGACTGCCCTGGTAAATGATACCTGTAATTATACCCAATTGCGGAATATCGCAAAACAACTCCTTCAAAACGCCACTTCCAGAATGCTCTATAATTTCGAGCAGCGTCCAACTCTGGTGGCGAGTATTCTACGCGAAAAACATAGTAAGGATAACCCTGATAGTCCTTTGCAAATCCATTTTGAATATACTGATGGAATGGGAAATCTGGTAATGACAAAAGTACAGGCCGAAGCTGGAATCGCTAAAAAAGCCATTCAACTTCCCGATGGCAGTTGGCAGATAGATGATGTTGATACCGAAAACCAG
>JBCBCD010001368.1:0-1774 GCA_038530915.1 Bacteroidota bacterium | reverse complement strand
CCCATGTCAAAACGGAAGTAAAAAAGGCCAAAAGGCCCAAGGAGTAGAAGTACTGCTTCATTGGACTATGATTTGTGTTGTTTGGTCGTCTAAAAACTAACTATAAAAGTAACTAATAATATGTTAATAATTTAATATTGCTTCTCTTATTTCAGGTTATTGTGTTGGTTTTTAAGTCTGATTTATAAAACAAAGGACTCCAGTGAGCTTGCCTTGACAAGTCCTGCAAGAAATGACCTATGACCTATGACCTATGACCAATGAATTTCATACCTTTGCCGCCATGGAAAAAATCAGCAGTAAATTAGTACTCGCACTCAAGGGAATGGCGATGGGAATAGCAGAGATCATCCCCGGTGTATCAGGTGGAACCATCGCTTTAATTACAGGCATTTATGAAAACCTGATTGAGGCGATTAAATCTATTTTAGGTCCTGAAGTATGGGTGACTTTAAAGAATGAGGGCTTAAAATCGGCTTGGCAAAGAGCACAGGGAGAATTCTTAGTGTTTTTATTGTTTGGAATGGCTATTGGTGTGATTGGTGGGGCTTTTTTTATTGACTTTTTGCTGGAAGAATATCCGATTTTACTTTGGGCTTTCTTTTTTGGCTTGATCATTGCCTCCGCCATTTACGTGGCCAGACAAGTCAATAAGTGGAATGTAGCCAATGTGATTGCCCTTATTTTGGGAATTGTGGTGGCATATCTGATTACTGTATTGAGCCCTGCACAAGGGAGTAGCTCTTTGGTAGCTGTGTTTTTTGCAGGAGCTATTGCTATTTCTGCTTTGATCTTACCGGGCATTTCGGGTAGTTTCATTTTGTTGTTGATGGGGATGTATACCCTCATCATTCCTTCCATAAAGTCAGCACTAAAAAATCAGGATAGCGAAAGTCTGATTATTTTAGTGGTATTTGCCTTAGGGTGTTTGTTGGGGTTGGCAACTTTTTCAAGGGTATTATCCTGGTTATTTAAGCGATTTAAAGACATCACTATGGCCGTGTTAGCAGGCTTTATGATCGGGTCATTGAATAAGATTTGGCCCTGGCGAAATGTGATTTCTACTCGAATCAACAGCAGTGGGGAAGAAGTACCTTTTATAGAAAAAAGTGTATTTCCAGGAGCGTATGAAGGAGATGAAAAACAAGTGGTATTGGCTATCGTAATGATGATTGTGGGCTTTGTTTTGGTGTTTGCCTTGGAGCGATTGGGGAAGAAAGGTGAAGGGTAGTGTGTTGTGTGTTGTGTGTTCTGGCACAAAACACACAACACACAACACAATACATTTAGGTTTCGGATGACCATTTTGTACAATGATAAGAAACTTAGAAATTCATGAATTATTCAATAGAAAAATTATCAAAACATGATAATCTGTTGGGTCTGATAGGTTATCCACTATCGCACTCTTTTTCTAAAGGCTATTTTGCTAAGAAATTTAAAGAGGAAGATATTCCTGGCTGGTTTTATGAGTCTTTCCCACTTACAGAAGCCAGGCATTTCAAACAATTGTTTGAACGGTTGCCTAATTTGAGGGGCATCAATGTGACACTACCTTACAAAGAACAAGTGATTCCTTTTCTGGATGAACTGGAGAAAGGAGCAGCGGAAATTGGTGCCGTGAATACCATCAAAAGGGTGGGGGATCGTTTGTTAGGATTCAATACCGATGTATATGGTTTTCAACAATCACTGGTTGAAAAAATGAATGAATCGGGTTTGACCTTTAAAGGAGCTTTGATTCTGGGTACAGGAGGGGCAGCTAAGGCAGTCC
>JBCBCD010001367.1:0-1778 GCA_038530915.1 Bacteroidota bacterium | reverse complement strand
CAAAACATGTCTCGTACCATTGAAAGTATGAGTTCACTAGCCAGTAAAGCCATCAAGCAACTGGAAGAATTAAAGAATAAAGAAGATGGTTTGACAGGTGTTCCTACTGGTTTTACGGTTTTGGATAGACTGACTTCAGGTTGGCAACCCTCAGATTTAATCATTTTGGCTGCCCGTCCGGGTATGGGTAAGACTTCGTTTGTACTTTCTTTGGCAAAAAATGCAGCCTTAGATTTCAAAAAAGGAGTGGCTATATTTTCTCTAGAGATGTCTAGTTTGCAGTTGGCTCAGCGTATCATTTCTATGGATGCTGAAGTATCGGGTAGTAAAATGAGAAATGGCCAGCTGGAAGATTACGAGTGGCAGCAACTACATTCTTCTATTGAAAAACTAAGTGAAATACCCATCCACATAGATGATACACCAGGTATCAATGTTTTCGAGCTGCGTGCAAAGTGTCGCCGTTTGAAAAAACAACACGATATTCAGATGGTCATCATCGATTATTTGCAGTTGATGAGTGGGGGATCAGACAATCAAAAGGGCAATCGTGAACAAGAGGTATCTGCCATCTCTCGTGCTTTGAAAGGTTTAGCCAAAGAGCTGAATGTTCCGGTAATTGCACTTTCTCAGCTGAGTCGTGCTGTAGAGGTTCGTGGAGGTAGTAAGCGACCTCAGTTATCGGATTTAAGGGAATCTGGTTCGATTGAGCAGGATGCCGATCAGGTGGCCTTTATTTATCGACCTGAGTATTACGATATTCTCGAAGACGAAGAAGGTCAGTCCCTAAAAGGAGTTGCAGAGGTCATCATGGCTAAAAACAGACACGGTAAGCTGGATACCATAAGAATGAAGTTTACAGCAGAATTTGCACGCTTCTCTGACCTTGAAGATACAGGTTTTGATGATTTGCCAGATGATACCTTCTCAAACAAAGGCACGACAATAACTGTTCAGTCTAAGATTAATACGGATGAAGATATACCATTTTAAACTGGGTTTAGGTGTTTAGAAGTTTAAGTATTAGACACTTTTGCCTGTGGCAAAGCGCTAATTTTTGACGCTTATATCACTTACACTAAACTTGAAGTATTATTCTCTGAGCACTCTAATTTAATTATCAATATGGATAAAAAGAGAAGGCCTTCCAGAAATTTCAAGCAAAATAAAAGAAGTAATCAGGTGCATCGTCTTAGGTCTGAAAAAGAAGTGATTGAATCGAAGGCAAATACAACATCCGTTGAAGGGATGAGGTTGAATAAGTATGTAGCCCATTGTGGCATTTGTTCGAGAAGGCAGGCGGCTGAAGAGGTAAAAGCAGGTCGTGTAAGTGTGAACGATCAAGTAGAAATCAATCCGGCCTATCAGGTTCAAATTGGTGATGAAATCAAGTATAAGGGCAAATTGATCAAACCAGAAGAAAAACTGGTGTACCTCTTGCTTAACAAGCCCAAAAATGTAATCACCACCTTAAGCGATGAGAAAGGTAGAAAAACAGTTATTGATCTGGTAGCCGATAAAATCACTGAACGCATTTTTCCGGTTGGAAGACTGGATAGAGCTACCACCGGCCTACTTATCTTGACCAATGATGGAGATTTGGCACAAAGATTAGCGCACCCAAGGCATCAGGTAAAAAAAGTGTATCATGTGGTTTTAGACAAAGAAGTAAGTGATGAAGACATTGCTAAAATTGCAGCTGGCTTGGAACTGGAAGACGGTTCTGCACCTGTTGATGGAGTAAGTCATGTAGAAGGAAAAAGTAAACATGAAGTGGG
>JBCBCD010001366.1:0-1779 GCA_038530915.1 Bacteroidota bacterium | reverse complement strand
AGGTAGGACTGCTCATATTGAGGGTCTTTTCTTATCATTGATCGATATACTTCAATAGCCTCTTCTAGTTTTTCCTGATCAGCGAGATAAAAGGCTTTTGAAGTATATCGATCAATGATAAGAAAAGACCCTCAATATGAGCAGTCCTACCTCAATTTAGGAATGTTGTACTTAGATCAGGATTCTATAGAAATGGCAAAAAAACAGTTTGACATGCTCATCAAAATATCACCTTTACATATTAGAGCGTATTACTTTAGGGGAGTAAGTCAAGAGCTATCAGGAAACAATGATGCTGCTTTAGCAGATTACAGGCAAGCTGTAAAATTGGCCCCCAATTTTGAGGCTGCTATCCAAGGAATCAACAGGTTAGAAGAAGTAAATTAATGTCTCATGCAACCCTCTTCATTTCACATTGTCTATTGAAATAGGATGATTTAAGGGAGCATTAACAAAATTATAACACTTCCTCATTTCTTCCTTATTTAGAGAAACGACATTACGCCTAATGCTAAAATGAGGAAAATAATACCCTTGAACTACTCGGAGACACACAAGGAATTAATAGAGAAATGCAAACGTGGGAATCGCAAAGCCCAGTTTGAACTATATAGCTTGTACTCGAAAGCGATGTATAATACTTGTTTGCGTATGGTGAAAAATGAGTTGGATGCAGAAGATATTCTACAAAACTCTTTTGTAGATGTATTTACCAAGCTCCACACCTTTAAATATCAATCAAGTATTGGAGCCTGGATCAAGCGAATTGTAATCAACAATACCATCAATCACCTTAAAAAGAATAAAATTTATTTTGAATCTATTGATCAAAATCATTCTCAGATTAGATCAGAAGAGGTGTTTATTGGTGGTAATCAAATAGATGTAAAAATAATAAATGCTTGTCTCAGAGAACTTCCTGAAGGTTATAAAGTTGTATTTTCGTTGTATGCTTTGGAAGGATATGATCATAAAGAGATAGGCCAGATTTTAGGAATAAGTGAAGCAACTTCAAAATCCCAATATAGTAGAGCTAGAAAAAAATTGAAAGTTCTCATTAATGCTAAGAAAAAGAGATCCAAACATGGCACAAGATAATTTAGAACAGTTCATTCTTTTAAATCGAGAAGAGCTTGATGATCAACAACCACCAGCAGCACTCTGGAAAAATATTGCAGGGCAACTGGAGGAACGATCCAATCGTCGCTTTAAAGTCATTTTTATGGCTAAAAGAGCAGCAGCTATTCTCATCATTCTTTCTGTAGGTGCGGCTGCTGGACTTTACTTTGGAGGCAATATGTCATCCAATGCTCTCGCAGCTAACGATAACATTCCTTCAGAATTCTTCGAAGTCGAAGCTTTTTATCAACAAGAATTTCAAAGCAAGTATCAACAATTGGTACATTACAATGTAGCGCCTGAAATAGACGATGATCTTGAGCAACTTGAAAGCACAATGGAAGAACTCAAGAAAGAATTGCTAATTGCACCCGATGGTAAAGAAGATGAAATCCTGGAAAATTTAATCCAAACTTACAAAACAAAGGTATTCATACTAGAAAGAATCCTGGAAAGAATTGAAATCAACGATCACAAAAATGAATTAGAAAATGAAGGTGAAATTAGCATATAACTTATTGCTTGGCTTCTTATTCCTTTTTGTTTCTTGCCAGGCCTCACTAATTCAGGATGACTATTCAAAAACGATCAAACGAGAGTTTCAAATAAGTCCTAACGGAACAACCTCCATATCTAATAAATATGGCAAAGTCAGTATCA
>JBCBCD010001365.1:0-1790 GCA_038530915.1 Bacteroidota bacterium | reverse complement strand
CAAAATCAAAACGCTGACAATCAAAACAGAGACAATAGAAATAAAGGCAATCGTCAGGGAACTCCTAAGAAAACCAACGATAAAGGCAATACTCAGGAGAAAACCAACAATGCCGAAAACAAAGCAAATGCTTCAAAATCGAACAATAAGAATTCAAATAGGAAAAATAGAAACCACAGAAAGAGAAACAACAAAGCTGGAAATACGAATAAGTCAAACACGAATAATGATGAGAATAAGAAATAGATTGGTATGAAAGCTTAATGGAGTTCTTATAATGTTGTATTATAGTAAACAAAACGAATTTAAAGACCAAAATTTAGACAAATGAAATATGATGTCACCGTCATCGGCTCAGGCCCTGGTGGATATGTCGCTGCTATCAGAGCTGCACAGCTTGGCATGAAAACGGCCATTATTGAAAAAGAAAAAACACTTGGAGGTACCTGTTTAAATGTGGGCTGTATTCCCTCTAAGGCTCTTTTAGATTCTTCAGAGCATTATCACAATGCCAAAGAAAAGTTTAAACTTCATGGGATCGAATTAAATGATTTGAGTGTAAATATGCCTCAAATGATTAAACGTAAAAGTGAAGTTGTAGAGCAAAATGTAAGTGGGATATCTTTCTTAATGAAGAAGAATAAGATTGATGTTTTGAATGGTGTCGGATCTTTTATAAGTGCTAATAAAATACTCGTTACAAAAGAAGATGGTTCTACCGAAGAAGTTGAATCCGAAAAAGTTATTATTGCTACTGGATCAACTCCTAATGTACCTGCTGCTTTTAACTTTGATGGGAAAAGAGTCATCACATCTACTGAAGCTTTAGAGATCACAGCGGTTCCTGAAAAAATGGTAGTTATTGGTGGGGGTGTAATAGGTCTTGAACTGGGAAGTGTCTACAGTAGATTGGGAACTCATGTAGAAGTGATCGAGTACATGGATAGAATCATCCCAAGTATGGACAAGGACTGTGGTAAAGAATTGATGAAGGCTATGAAGAAGTTGGGGGTGAAGTTCAACTTGAAACATATGGTTACTTCAGTTGAGCCTTCTGAAGATAAAGTAGTCGTAAAATATAAGAAAAGAGATAAGGAAGAAGAGCTAGAGATTGAAGCAGATTACTGCTTGGTTTCTATCGGTAGAATTCCTTACACAAAAGGGCTTGGACTTGATAATATTGGTGTAAAAGTAGATGAGCGTGGTAGAGTAGAAGTAAACGACCATATGGAAACCAATGTTCCTGGTGTATACGCGATAGGTGATGTAGTGAGAGGAGCTATGTTGGCTCATAAAGCAGAGGAAGAAGGAGTGCTTGTTGCTGAAATCATGGCTGGACAAAAGCCACACATTGATTACAACTTGATTCCAAATGTAGTTTACACTTGGCCTGAAGTAGCAGGCGTTGGCCAAACGGAAGACCAACTAAAAGAAGCCGGTGTTCCTTACAAAGCGGGTAAGTTTCCATTTAAAGCCTTAGGTAGAGCTCGTGCCAGTACAGATGTAGAAGGAATGGTGAAGGTACTTGCACACAAAGAAACAGATGAGGTTCTTGGTGTACACATGGTAGGAGCGCGTACGGCAGATATGATTGCTGAGGCCGTTGCCATCATGGAGTTTAGAGCATCTGCTGAGGATGTTGCAAGAATGAGTCATGCGCACCCAACCTATACTGAAGCAATGAAGGAAGCGGCTTTGGCAGCTACTGATAATAGACCGATACATATGTAGTGGCTATCTCAGGATGTTTAGTATGTGTTCGTTTTAACCAAAAAAGTTCCGCTTTTTTG
>JBCBCD010001364.1:0-1794 GCA_038530915.1 Bacteroidota bacterium | reverse complement strand
GATTCAAAATCCATCTTTTTGTGCTCATAAAACTATTTTAGAATAAAGTCTAGTGTGTAGATGCCATTTACACCCTACATCAAAACGCTTGTTCTGAAACAACCATTACAAAGGCCAATATTGTGGATTTTAATTTTGGTAACTATTTAAGTAGTGCATTCTTCCTTCAAAAAATGTAATTTGTATATATGACACCAATTGATAATTCAACATTTTAAAATAAAACCTCTAAAATTTAAGAAACATGGGAAGTTATATTTATGAAAATCAAAACTCCAAGTCCTTTTATAATATGGCTTGGATTGCTTTTTCTATCGCATTTATTGGAATGATACTTGGCTTGATTTACTTGCAAGCAGATTTAGCTATGAAGGGGTTTCTGGCTATGGCCTATTTATTTAGTGTGACCTCTTGTTTTACTGTAGCCAAAGTAGTTAGAGATCGGCACGAAGCGGATAGGTTCATTAACAAAGTTGAAAATGCTAAAACGGAGAAGTTCTTGAATGAGAATACCACTGTAATGAATAGTTAATGAAGTTAGGGCGTCTTATTACAAAGCATTATACTTTTACTGATGCAAGTGAGGTTCACTTACCTAAAGGCGCCCGGCAAATTATATTTTACTTCTCTTTACCTTAAAATCATGAGATATCTTCTATTCTGTTTATTTCTATTCTTTTTGCTCTCCTGCAATAAGCAAACAAATATCCAACAAATAGAGTGGCTGATTGGGAAGTGGGAAAATCAAACCACCAAAGGCAGCATCTATGAAAGTTGGGAAAAAAAATCCCCCAACGAGCTAAGAGCCATTAGTTATAAGTTAAGTGGATCAGATACCTTATTTTTAGAAACAATACAGATTTTGCAAGAAGAAGATGGGTTGTTTTTTATACCTACCGTTCCTTCTCAAAATCAAGGCTTACCCATTCGTTTTAAAATGACAAGTTTTACTGAAACTGATATGACTTTTGAAAACCCTGATCATGATTTCCCACAAAAAATTAATTACAAAATGATTAGTACCGATTCTTTAGTAGCTGTGGTATCCGCAATACATAATGGGAAGGAAGACAGGCGATTTTTTAAAATGAGGAGGGTTAAGTAATTATTATTGTGAAAGATAAATCATTCAAACTTTATGACGGAAAAGGAAAAAATGATAAGTGGCCAATTATATATGGCTGATGATCCTGAATTAAAAGAATTAAGCACTAAAGCGAGATTGCTTTACAGAGATTACAACTTGAGCTCCCAATTAGAAATAGAAAAAAGAGAGAAAATCCTCTCTGATTTATTGGGTAGTAAAGGAAATAATCTAGTGATTATTCCTCCCTTTTACTGTGATTATGGTTTTAATATTAAAATAGGTGACAATGTTTTTATGAATATGAATTGCATCATTCTCGATGTAACTCCTGTAACCATAGGAAATAATGTAATGTTTGGCCCAAATGCTCAAGTTTACACGGCAACTCACCCATTAAATCCTATTGAAAGAATCAAAGGTCCTGAATATGGTCAAGACATAATTATAGAAGATGATGTATGGGTTGGAGGGGGAGCTATTATCTGCCCTGGTGTAACCATAGGAAAAGGAGCGGTTATTGGAGCAGGTGCGGTAGTAACCAAAGATGTACCTCCTAATGTATTTGTTGGGGGCAATCCAGCTAAAATTATCAAAGAAAACATCCATCAGATGTAAACATGAGTTATCCCGAATTTTGTAATAAGTTCCATTGGTCTAAGGTCGAATCGTCCTACGGACTGTCTAATTGAATTTCCTGCGGAAAATCT
>JBCBCD010001363.1:0-1798 GCA_038530915.1 Bacteroidota bacterium | reverse complement strand
TTTTAACTTCCTCATGTTTTTTTTGGCCAAATGGTTGTTGCCTTTGCTTAAAATAGAGAAAGGTACACCCGCTTACCGAACCTACATGATGCTCATTCCTTCATTGGCTCCAGGTTTGTCTTGTTTTCCCTTTGTAATAGAATATTTAGGAGACGAAACCTTGGCTCAAGCAGCATTAGCTGATGTTGGGAATAAAATTTTTGTACTGATCATCTTGTATTTGATTGCTATGAAGTGGTATTATCAGCTAAAAGAATCTAATGGAGAAGAAAAAGGTACTGAAGAAAGCCGCTTAAAAGGATTGTTGAAATCCTTAATCAGTGAACCCGTTAACCTGGTGATCGTTTCGGCCATTATTCTATTGGCCTTTGGTTTGAATATGAGTGCTCTGCCTGTATTTTTTCAGGATACAGTCACAAAAATGAGTGCTTTGATGACACCAATGGTTTTACTCTTCATCGGTATGGCAGTAAAATTCAATAGACAACAGTTTTCAAAAATATTTCAATTACTATTGTTTAGATCAGGCCTTGCCTTTGTTTTTAGTGCTCTTGTATTGACCTTTGTTCCGGTCTCGAGTTCAATGGCTATGTTGATTCTTATTTTTCCGCAGAGTGCTGCCAGTTTTTGGCCTTTTGCACATATGTCTGCAGTCACTAGTTTGCAAGCCAACAACAAAGAGCAGTCAACTGTATTTCAGTTGGACCTTGGCCTTAACTTTTTAGCCTTGTCATTACCATTTTCTACGCTTCTTATTTTAGTAATTTGTTCGACAGGAAGCAGTTTTGCCAATACTTGGGTAGCTTGGCTAGCTGGGCTATCCATGTTAGGTATTGTGATTGTTCCGTTGTTGTTGAGAGGCATTGCTAAAAGAAAGAAAGAGGAGAAAAGAGCATTAGCACCAGTATAATTGAGAATAAAAAAAAACTGAAAAGCTCTGCTTTTCAGTTTTTTTTTATTCTCAATCATTACAAGCCTTTCACTTCTCCGGCTAAGCTTCCTAATGAAGCTTTCGCATCACCAAATAGCATTTTGGTTTTATCGTGGAAGAATAATTGATTCTGTATTCCTGCATAACCAGGACGCAAACTTCTTTTTAAGACAATCACGTGTTTTGCATTCCATACATTCAAAACCGGCATACCATAAATTGGACTACCAGGATCGTCATTTGCAGCCGGATTGACAACATCATTGGCGCCTACAATGACAACTACATCTGTATTTGGAAGAGCTGCATTGGCATCATCCAGATCCAATAGCTTTGGATAAGGTACATCAGCTTCTGCTAATAATACATTCATGTGACCAGGCATACGACCAGCGACCGGATGAATGGCATATTTAACATCAACACCATTAGCTTCCAATAAGTCATCCAATTCTTTACACACTTTCTGTGCTTGAGCTACCGCTAATCCATAACCAGGAACAAACATCACCGATTCAGAATAATACAATTGAATAGCAGCATCATTTGGAGTCACTTCTTTGGCAACTTGTTCACCTACTGCCTTTGCTCCTGCTGAGCCACCACCACCAAAACCACCTATTAAAACATTTAAAAGGGATCTGTTCATTGCTTCACACATTAAAACAGTGAGTATGGTTCCAGAAGCACCTACCAGTATACCACCTACTATCATGATTTGATTGTTGTAGATCAAACCTGCAGCTGCAGCGGATAGTCCAGTGAAAGAGTTTAATAAGGAAATGACAACTGGCATGTCTGCACCACCAATGGGGGCAACAAAAGAAAAGCCATATACTAATGTGAGTACTAAGAAAATGATCGCCA
>JBCBCD010001362.1:1151-1799 GCA_038530915.1 Bacteroidota bacterium | reverse complement strand
TTGGTGATTATGAATTCCAAGTGTATTTGACAGATGAAACAACCGGTTGTGAGAGTGAATTGTCAGATCCTTTCATGGTGACCATTCACCCACTTCCGGCGACACCTACCATCACAGGAGAAGATGAAGAATGTGAAGGGATGAATGCTATGTTGAACGTAGATGTACCCGATGGAACATTTGCTACTTGGGTAGCAGTAATAGATGGACCTGATGGCAGTGGTGTTTTTGCCGATGATGAATATGAACCAGAATTTGAAAATGGTGGAGTAAGAGTAAGAACAGACTTTGGTGAAAATGGAGAACAATTAAGAGTTCGTGATAATGCACCTGTTGGTGATTATGAATTCCAAGTGTATTTGACAGATGAAACAACCGGTTGTGAGAGCGAATTGTCAGATCCTTTCATGGTGACCATCCACCCACTTCCACAAGGCACGATTGAAGTTTCTTCTCCAATCTGTCAAGGTGATGAAAGTATTTTGAGCTTAAACTTAACAGTAGGTACTTATCCTGTAAGTGTCCTCATTACGGGTTTGAATGAAAACGATCCTATCAATTTTGCAGATGCTAATGCAACGTATACCATCACTTCGGATGAATATAATGAAGCTACAACAGTACCTGTATCTACAGATTATACCTTAA
>JBCBCD010001362.1:0-1051 GCA_038530915.1 Bacteroidota bacterium | reverse complement strand
CATCAATTACAGACGATAATACGTGTTCGAATGATTTTGATCAAACGGTTACTTTAATAGTAAACCCACTTCCACAGGGTACAATAGCAGTTAGTTCACCAATTTGTCAGGGTGATAATGCTACTTTGAGCTTAGATTTGACAGTGGGAACTTATCCGGTAGATATTGTAGTAACTGGTTTGAATGGTGGTAATCCAATTACATTCGCGGATGCAGATGCAGAATATACCATCATGCCATCTGAATATAATGAAGCTACAACAGTACCTGTATCTACAGACTATACCTTAACATCAATTACAGACGATAATACGTGTTCGAATGATTTTGATCAAACGGTTACTTTGATAGTTCGTCCACTTCCACTAGGTGAGATTTCACTGGATTATTATGTCATTTGTGATATGGAAGAAGCCACTTTAATGTTTGATTTAACAGTAGGTGCATATCCGGTTGAGATAGTTGTAGATGGATTGAATGATGGAAACCCCATCTCTTTGGCAGATGAAAATGCTACCTATACCATTACAATGGATGAATATGTATTGGGTAACAATGTTTATACTCTACAATCAATTACTGATAATATAGGTGGTGATGCTGAATGTACAACATCTGACATCAATCAGGCAATTACTTTGTTGGTAGAGTTACCAACTATCATTGATGCAGCTGCTGAGACTTATTACATTCAGCCATGTTATGATGAAACTGACTTCTTGTACAGCATCTTGATTACTAATAAATGTAGAACTTCTCTAGCTATTGCTGATGAAGTGGAAATCAGTGGTGATGCAGCTCTTGTAGACGCATTAGTAGACAAAACAGTAACAAATATAAATGAGTACTCTTTCAATGTAGAGTTCAAATTTGAAGAGGTACCGGCTGGTACACATGCTGTAACTTTCTCTTATGAAAAATCAAAGGAGGGCCGTTTCTCAGCTACTACCACTATTACAGTAGAAAAATTAGCAGAGCCAAACTTGGAAGACTTGTCTTGTAATGACGATGTAAACATCACTTTAGATGAGAACTGTTCTTCTCCTGTTAC
>JBCBCD010001361.1:0-1800 GCA_038530915.1 Bacteroidota bacterium | reverse complement strand
CCAACTGGATGATACGGATAAAGAGACTTTGGAGTCGCTTGGCTTTGTATTTTACGATGGTATCTGGACAAAAGTGGCCTTGACAGGAATGGCTAAAAGTGCTGGTATTCTTTCGGACAAAAGGATTCCAAAGGAGTTTACAAAAAATTCAGGGGTCTTACAAAGATGGCAAAGTGAACCCCATAATTTCATATTCAGTCTAGAAAGGCTGTTCTGGCCTATAAAGTTTTCGGATTTGGACATACCTACGTATATAGTTCCAATAAAGCCATTTTGGGCTGGTCAGTTGTTTGATTATATCAGGACCAGTTCAAATTTGTTCGGTGCAACCCCAGAATTGGCCTGGAACCGGGAAAACATCTATTATAGAAGTGTAAAACCAATTTCAGAAAAATCACCAGCGCGTATATTGTGGTATTCAAGTTCCAGTACTGATAGCGGAAATCATAGCCGTTCCAAGTCCATTGTAGGGTGCTCGTATTTGGATGAAGTCCATGTTGGGGTACCAAAAACTTTGTATCGAAAATTTAAAAACTACGGCATATACGAATGGAAGGACGTTTTTAGTTTGGCCAAAAATGATATTGACCATCATATCAAGGCTTTAAAATTTAGTGATACCGAAGTGTTTAAAAATGCGGTACCTTTAAAGAAGGTGGTGGAAATTCTTTTGAAAAACAATCGTAAGAAGAACACATTTGCATCACCGGTCATAGTCGATACTAACATTTTTTCAGAAATATATTTGATAGGAACAGGATATTCAGATGAGTAAGATTATTGTTATTTCCATTAAGCCAGAGTTTACCAACCTAATTTTTGAAGGTTCAAAAAAAATAGAGCTACGCAAATCAAGCCCGAATGCTGAACCGGGAGACTTGATGATTGTTTATAGCACTTCACCCGAAATGGCAGTAATAGGTATTTGTAAAATCGAGGAAGTCATAAAATCTACTCCAGAAAATCTTTGGATTAACCACTCTGATATCCTCGGCATAGATAAAAAACGATTTTATGAATATTATTCAAATAGTGAAAAGGCCATAGGAATAGTATTGTCAAGCGCAAGAAGGTTCAAAAAAAAGATGCCTTTAAGTCAAGTGAAAGAAATCTTCCCTTCTTTCACACCTCCACAGACTTTTAAATACTTCAATAGAAAATACCTTATGGATTCCGTCAAGGTTTAATCTAGAAACTTATCAATATGAACAAAGACGGAAAACTTGATTTAATTGAAAAGGAGGAGGCAGGTAATAAAGATTACTTATCCTTGCCTACCAAAGGTTTTTATAAAGATGAATAATTGAACCTAGACAATAGGATGTTTTCAATTGGGTCATATGAAATGTATTTTTTGTAAAAAGGTATCAGACAATTCCAAAAGCGTTGAACACATAATTCCTGAATCTCTCGGAAATAAAGAGCATGTTTTGGCTCCAGGGGTGGTTTGTGATAAATGCAACCAATATTTTGCTTTAAAGATTGAAAAGAGCTTACTAGAAAAAAAATACTTCATGGAAGTCCGTCACAGAAACTCAATCGAAAGCAAAAAAAGAAGAATCCCAAGGTCTAAAGGGATAATGGGAGGAGAAGTTGATATTTTAAAAATGAGGGATGGTAGAACAGAAGTTGTGGTAGAAAACCCTGAAATATTTAAAGGAATCTCAGAGGGGAAAATTAAACATATGATTGTCCCAATAGTTCAAGAACCTGAGCCAAATGATAAAATTTTATCCAGATTTTTGGCAAAAGTTGCTATTGAAAGTTTAGCTCAAAGGTTTTTTACACATGAAGGTTGGA
>JBCBCD010001360.1:0-1801 GCA_038530915.1 Bacteroidota bacterium | reverse complement strand
ATGGTGTAGAAGTTAAACCTTTACACCCTTAAACGATTAAACTCAATCAATGCTTAATATTCAAAGCAGCAGAATCATCTAACCACCAATTCAATTGGCCTTCCTTTGGATGGATATGAGCGGCAGGATAAAACGTTGCTATTCCTTCTTTATTTACGATGGCAGCCACTTTTTCTGCTTTCCCCACACCAGTCACTAAGAAAGCAACTTCAGCTCCATTATTAATCATTACCCCAGTAAGGGTAACTCTCTTTTGTCCACTTTCGGGATGTGTTGCCAAAGCACAGATTTGGTCTACAGTTAACAGTTCCATTTGGTGCGGGAAGATAGAAGCAGTATGTCCATCTTCTCCCATACCTAAGATGACTAAGTCAAACTGTGGCAGCCCATTTTGTTGTGGTAAATTAGCTTTCAAAACTTCCTCATATCTTTTTACTTCTTCCTCCTCTTCATTTTCTCCCATCACCCTGAATACATTTTCAGCCGGGATATCTATATGGTCCAGCAAAAAATCTTTGGTCATTTTAAAATTACTCTCATCGTGATCGGGTGGTACCATACGTTCATCTCCCCAAAACAATTTCACCTTTGACCAATCCAACGTTTTGTAATCAGATGCCAGTTTTTGGAAAAGTACTTTAGGTGTACTTCCACCAGAAAGAGCTATCGAATATGACTCTTTTTTTTGTACTTGTTGAGCTATATATGCTGCAAAGGCTTCTGCCAGTGCATCTTTAGAAGAATGGATGTGTAAATTCATTGGGTTTGATGTTATTAAGGAAGCAGCAGCCAGTTGGCTGCTGCTTCCTTATGGAAAAATTATAATTCACAGAAGTTATCTCCATCTGTAAGTGTAGGACAAGGGTTGCGCCAACTAAACGGCCATGTGTCGAATAACATATTCGCTTGTTCAGGCCCCCAGGTTCCTGCAGGATAACCATACAACTTAATCTCCGGATCATTCTTCCAAGCCTTCATAATTGGATCTACAAAACTCCATGCAGCCTCAACAGATTCACCACGAGCATATAAGGTTGCATCCCCAATAATACAATCCATGAGTAGTCGTTCGTAAGCAGCTGGAACATACGCATTGGATAAATCCGAATAATGGAAATCCATGTTTACATTTTTCACTTCAAAACCACTCCCAGGTACTTTCATACCAAAGTTCAAAGCGAGTCCTTCATCTGGCTGAATGCGAATGACCATTTTATTCTGAGCCTGAGTAATGTCTTTTCTATTTCTAAATAACGTATGAGGAGGTGCTTTAAAGGCAATGGTTATTTCTGTCACCTTCGTTGGCAAATTTTTACCGGTTCTAATATAAAAAGGAACACCCGCCCAACGCCAGTTGTCAATGAATAATTTAATGGCTACATAGGTTTCCGTTTTCGAATCTTCAGGAACCCCTTCTTCATCTCGATACCCCACTACCTTTTCTCCATTGATTTCAGAAGCAATGTATTGACCACGAACCACATAACTAGCTACCTCATCCTCAGTAATAGGCCTGATTGATTGAAACAGTTTTACTTTTTCTCCTCTTATGGATTTTGCATCAGCGGTGGTTGGAGGCTCCATAGCGATCTGAGCCATTACTTGCAATAAGTGATTCTGAAGCATATCTCGCAAAGCACCCGATGTATCATAATATCCACCTCTACCTTCAACACCCAATTCTTCAGCAGCAGTGATTTCAATATGATCGATGAAGTTTCTATTCCATAGCGGTTCAAAGATTCCGTTTGCAAAACGAGTAACCAGCAAGTTCTGAACCGTTTCTTTACCCAAGTAATGA
>JBCBCD010001359.1:0-1804 GCA_038530915.1 Bacteroidota bacterium | reverse complement strand
CTTAAACTTTCCTAAAGAATTACGCCCTTATTTACTGAAAGTTTAAGTTAAAAAAAAACTAAATATTAATTGGAACTGTATACCTGAAAGCTTGAAAGAATAGCTAAAATATCTTAAATTTAAATGGCATCAAATAAGCGGCCATACTCTCGAATAACCAAGCTAGTGAACTATAACAAACAAAATTCACTAGGTATGAAGATACTAGTCGTTGAAGACAATAAGGAACTACTCTACGACATCAAAAATTTTTTGGAAAAACAAGGAAATATCTGCGAAATCGTTTCTGATTTTAAAGCAGGTTACATGAAAGTGGGTATTTTCCCCTACGATATCATTGTGGTAGATATTACTTTGCCCAATGGTAGTGGCCTTGATCTCATAAAGGAAATTAAAAAAGAAAACCTAAGTGCAGGAGTGATTATCATTTCCGCGAAAAATGCTGTGGATGATAAAGTTAGAGGCTTAGAAATAGGTGCTGATGATTACCTGACCAAGCCTTTTTATCTGCCAGAGTTGAATGCAAGAATAAAGGCACTTTACAGAAGACGGGTTTATAAAGGACGTAGAGAGCTCATTTTTAATGAGATTAAGATCAATCCTGATACTCACGAAGTCTATGTCAATAACAGATTGATGAGTTTAACGAAAAAAGAATTTGATATTATTCATTTTTTCGTTTGTAATAAAAACCGCCTTTTGACCAAAGAAGCAATAGCCGAACATCTTTGGGGAGACCATATTGAATCTGCTGATTCTTTTAAATTCATTTATACACATTTAGCCAATCTGAGAAAGAAAATTGCAGATTTAGGTGGTAAAGACTACATTAAATCCCTTTATCGAGTAGGTTACAAATTTACAGATGCCTAATGAAGCTACTCGCAAAGATCAATTATTATTCTCTCTTGTTTGTATTGTTGCTAGCACCTCCTATGATCCTTCTTGATTATTACATGATAAAGTTTTGGGTCAACAAGGAAGTCAACGAAATACTTACCCATGAGTCTGAGCGAATTCAGTTTGAATTAGAAAAAACGGCTGAACTGCCCAAGTCAGATTATCTAATGGATATCAAAGCCATTAATGAAAACACTAAAGGAGTTGTTGGCTTTCAGGACACATTGATTTATGAAGGATATGTCGACAAACTAGTACCCTATCGAACGTATTCATTTGATACCACCATTGATCAAACAAGAACAAGGGTGGTCCTAAGGCATATTCTTTGGGAAATGAATACGCTCATTTATTGGTTATTTGTCACCACTACAGTAGTTATCGTTATACTGAGTTTTGGTTTACTAACAATAAACAGGCACATAGCCAAATGGGCTTGGAAGCCCTTTTTTAAGAACCTTTCTCGATTAGAAAAATACAAAATCACTGAAAAACAAGAGGTAAGCCTGGAATCATCCGATGTAAGTGAGTTTGAGTTACTTAATAAAGTGATTTTAAAATTAATGAATCGAATCAAGCAAGATTTCCAAAAGATAAAAGAGTTTAATGAAAATATTTCTCACGAAATGCAAACTCCTCTAGCAATTATAAGAAACAAAATGGTGTTATTGTTGGAAAATCAGAAAGTCGGAGAGAAAGAATTAGCATGGATAAAGACTGCCTATCAGGAAACCAATAAACTATCTAAAATAGGTAAATCCCTGACCCTGATTGCCAGAATAGAAAATGAAGAGTTTAAGCGTTTGCAAGATGTGGATATTCAGACTTTAATCAACAATAAAATAGATAACCTGGAAGAGATGATTGATATTAAATCTCTGAAAATACAAATGGAGTGGGAGTC
>JBCBCD010001358.1:0-1806 GCA_038530915.1 Bacteroidota bacterium | reverse complement strand
GTATCGGAATAATTGACCGAATAGAAACCCTCTGAAGTACAACTCTTCAAAAAAACCTGCTGCTACAATAGAAATTAATACTGTATTAATAGAGAGTTCATTGTTCAATTTAAAGACTATTGAAAAGCCCAAAAACATTGGCGATGTACACAATAATGAGAACAAAACGCCAGTAAAGACTGACTTGTTAATGCCAAGACTGTCGAATAATTTATTTCTTCCGTGTAACAATAAGGTTCCGACTAGAATAGGAAATCCAACAATGATGTAAGCTAATATATGGCTGACACCAATTTGACTAGTCCATTCATAAAACCACTTTCTTATTTGACCAAAATAATGTTCATCGACAAAGAAGTAGATACCAAAGAATAAAAGACTAATCAGAATTATTTTAATTTCTTTGTTCATTTTTCAAACAGTAAGCTTTTGCGTTGAAAGTAAGTGATTGGTTTTTTGGTTGAAGTTTACTTTTTAACCCCTTAAAACCTTAATTTTTTATGGATTCTTTCCACCAATCCCTAAATAATTGAATGGCTTCTAACTTGCCTTCTTTATTTACGTAGGCTGGACGGATTGATTGATATTCTTTTAGCACTAATGCTGACTCTTTCAAAATCATAGAATCTTTTGCTATTGGTATAAAATCTTCTGGCAAGGCGTAAGTAAAGTACCCCTTTTCATCAGAAAACACTGGTATATTGAAAAAACTACGTTTTACAAATTCATCAGTCTTTTGATATTCAATACTTGCATCTACAAAAAAGTCAACCGCATGCTCAGGATATCCAAACAAATAACCATAAGCACGATAGCGATCATTTCTCTCTTCAAACTCTACAGCAGTTAGCACCACAGCTGGATCATAGCCAGGAACAAAACCCCATTGAGCAAAAAAAGGAGCCTTTTTCTCCAGCAGCTTATCTAGTAAATCGGTACGGCAAATAAGTATTTGCATATTTCGATTCCCTTTCCAAACCTGTCTGAAGGGGATTAACAAAAATTGATAATTCTCAAAGGACAAGGCATTTAAAATACGATCCCAGCTATTCACTTCATCCAAGCTAAGTTGCGTACTTTCCTCATTTAGATTAACCACATCATGTTGTCCGTCAAATTGTAGACTGTCTTTGCCCAAAGGATATGATAAAGCAAACCCTATACTACTCATAGGTTTTAAATCGGCCAATAATGAGTAAAGAGCTTCATGATCGAGAGCATAGCCAAGAATAGAATCTGCAATCATTTGCTCTTCTTTAGTAAGTTGCTCATACCCTGGAAATGGAATAATTTGGTGTGAGGTGGAATAAGATTTTTGTTTATGCGATATCGAACTACAAGCGCTCAGTAATAACGCAAGTGAAAAAATTAATAGCAAATGATAGGACGACCTAATGCGTAAAGAGGCATTATACTTTGTTATCATCATCTAATTATTCTAAGGATTTTGTTGAATGGGTTTCATCAATTTTGATGAAGTAGTCAAGCTGAACTATTAAAGTATATTCAATTTCGCCCTACTTATTTACGGTTAATTTTTCTTTGATCCAAAAAGATGGTCTGAAAATCTTATAAGCCGTTTCTAATCTTTGTTGTAGCGGCTTCTTTTTATTTCATTTATGGTTTTAGTTCCCCACTCATTCATAGCGTTTAAGATTGGTAGTAGCTCTTTACCAAAATTCGTCAGTCTATATTCCACCCTAAGAGGAACTTCTTTATAGACAATCTTTTCTATAATGTTGCTGGATTCTAATTCACTTATTGTAGAAGAGAGCATCTTATCACTAATGACATTAGTGATAAGAT
>JBCBCD010001357.1:0-1806 GCA_038530915.1 Bacteroidota bacterium | reverse complement strand
GCTTTCTTAAAAGGACTGGAAAAAATATCAAGTAATTATCATCAAGATGGTTCTGTAAGTTATTTGAATAATGTTGCACCTGCTCGTTTGGATCTTACTCGTGTGGGTATGCATTATGCAGCTTCTTCCCTATTTGAAGCCTATCCTGAGCATTTGGAGTTTTTCAATTATGTTTCGGATAATGAAACCTTCGAGCGATTGCATGCAGGTATCAACCGCCTTGCTTATGGAAGAACCTGGGTACAGTCTCAAATCACTCATTCACGCAAGCATTTTAGTTTTATCGTTTTGTACCTGGGCCAACAAAATATCTTAGGCTATATTTCTACAGATATGCCCTTGGATCTATTTAATGAGATGAAAGAGAAGGTCACAAGTGCTTTTACTGAAGCCAACTTAGGAGAAGTAATAAGCTTAATGCCTACTTATTTTGGTGAAGAAAAATTTACGACCTGGCACTTATTCCGAGATGAAAAGCGCAAGATCTTAGATCTCATCACACAAGAAAGCATTAAAAGTATAGAAACTTTATTCCGTCAGGTTTATAAGAATAACTATGTCTTGATGAATGGCATTCAAGCAAGCAATGCTCCGGTTCCTAAAGTTTATCTAGATGCTATTCGATTCATCGTCAACCAGGACTTATACAATTTCTTCAAAGGAGAACATTTGAACTTAAGAACACTAAGTAACCTGGTCAATGAATTCAACAAATGGAATATTGAATTCAATGATATCGATGCACTTCAATTGGTCATTAGTGAACGAATCCTGGAGGAACTTAAAATCATTATAGAAGACTCTCCACCTGCATTTGCCATTGAAACACTGATTGAAATCATTAAACTCTTACGCTCTATCGGATTGGAACCAGACATTTGGAAAAGCCAAAATATTTATTTTGAGGCATTGAAACGTTTTGAGAATGTCATCTGGGAATATCCTACCCAAGTGTTTGAAAAAGCCTATTTAGAATTAGGTAAGCACTTAAATGTAATTACTAATATGAATGGGCATTAGGACATGTTGTTATCTTGTCATCTTGTTATTTTAGTTCATCAATGACAAGATAACAAGATGTCAAGATAATGGCATGAAATCAGTTCTTCTGAGAAGGTCTTTGTACGATCTGTTGATAAACTTCTTCTACGCTGATGCCTCCTTCAAAGTCTTCTTCTTCGTCTTGAATGTTGGAGTTGACTTTTAATTTAGGATTGATGTATTCGTAATCCATTTCGTCGTATTCGTAGATTGACCAGCGCCCCCATTTATATTCAAGTGCAGTTAAGTTTTCAATCCAGTCCCCTGAGTTAAGGTAAGTTACCTTTTGGCCTTTGTATTCTTCTGTACGCATTTGAGGTTGGTGGATATGACCACAAATAACATAGTCATAGTTTTTCTCTACTGCCAAATTAAGAGCCGTTTCTTCGAAGTCATTGATAAATTTGACTGCCTTTTTAACGCTGTTCTTAATTTTTTTGGAAAAAGACATTCTATTGAAACCAAAGAAAGTACGCATTTTATTAATAATACGATTAGCCAATACTAAGTAATCGTACGTTTTGCCACCTAGACGAGAAACGAAAGGTGAATATTTGATGAATAAATCAAAAATATCACCATGGAAAATCCAGTAGGACTTTCCTTTTAGTTGTAATTCTAATTTATCTCTTAGATGAATATTTCCAGCTGCAAAGTCAGTATATCTTCTAAGGGCATCATCATGATTGCCTGTGATGTAGTATACTTTAGTTCCTTTAGCAGCCATTTTAAGGATGCGTTGGATGACCTGAATGTGTTCCTTAG
>JBCBCD010001356.1:0-1812 GCA_038530915.1 Bacteroidota bacterium | reverse complement strand
TTGACGAAGTTAGTAGAGTTTTAAAACCAAATGGACTTTATGATATTATGTTTCATAATCCATATGTTCATGGTTCATGGAAAGATGGTTGTTGGGAAAAAGAATGGGAAACAGAAGAATTATGGGAAGGTATGGGCTATCCGATTTGGCAACCATATAAGGATAGTTACGCCATAAAAACAATGGATTCCAATTGGAATTTTGTAACCTCAGATAATAAAGAAGTTAAAATAGAAAGTCCTCAGGAATACAGACATACAATGTCAACTATAATTAATGGCTTAATCCGTAGGGGATTAGAAATAGTTCATTACAAGGAAGAAGTAGGAACATCTTATGAAGCCAAACCAGGAACTTGGGAGCATTATAAATCTTGTCTTCCTCCTTGGATATATATGTTGAGCAAGAAGAAAAAGTCAGCTGAGAACAATGCATAAGTGGCGTTGTGAGCAAAAGCTCGCAACGTCATTTATGCGTTTCTGTTAAAATGCAATCAATAATCTAAAGCCTTAAAGAAAACCAAATGTTAATGGAGGATAAAAATGACTCTGGACTCTTTCAAAGAGTAGTTGATGTTGGCGCTAATCAAGACTTTTCTATCACTGAAATCAGATATCTACAAGTAACGAATATTGCATCAATTCTAGGTGCATTATATAATGCAATATGGATGCTCATTACAATTTATCTCACTGGCGAACCAATAATTTATGGGAGCAATGCATTGCTGGGCTTGATGTTTCTAATTGTGTTATTTTTTAACAAGAAAGGTTGGCGGGTACTGGCCAACATATGGCTTACAATTGCTTCATATACATCGGTTCTCTTATTTCTTTATTTGTTGGGATATTCGTCAGGCGTCGCGGTTATTTGTTTCTTAATAATTATCCTGCCCTATATGACGTTCCCCCAAAAGGCAAGGAAATTCGCCCACGGTTTTAGTACATTGGCTTGCTTAACATTGATTATAATTGTATTATTTCAATCCAATTTTATTGCTCATTATGATGAAGTAGACCCCTATTTATCACAAGTAATCAATATCAGTATATCTGGATTCATTTGTCTCACACTTATATGGAGTTTGTCTGTTCTAATTGATAGATCAGAGGAATCCTTAATGACTGAACAGAAAAAATCAGATGATCTTCTGCATAATATCCTACCGGCAAACATAGTAAGAGACTTAAAAGAAAGTGGTAAGACAATCCCTAAAAGGCACAAGAATGTAACTATTCTATTTACTGATTTTGAAGGTTTTACGGAGTTAGTAGCGTCCATCTCGGCAATCACTTTGGTAAATGAGCTCAATGACATTTTTGGACGATTCGATGACATTATGGAGGAAACAGAGGTTGAAAAGATTGAAACAATTGGTGATGCATATATGGCAGCAAGTGGCCTTGAAAAAGAAACTACTAATCATGCTGTTAATTGTATCACAGCAGCACAAAAGATGCTATCCTACCTTGAGGAGAGAAATAAGAGCCATGAAATAAAATGGAAGATGAGAGTTGGGGTACATTCAGGAACTATAGTAGCTGGTGTTGTAGGTAAAAAGAAGTTTGCATACGATCTTTTTGGAGATACGATAAATACAGCTAGCAGGATAGAATCCGCTGGTGAAGCAGGTAGAATCAATATCTCCTCATCCACTTATGAACTCGTTAAGCATGACTTTATGTGCCTTTATCGTGGAAAGATCTTTGCGAAGGGTAAAGGAGAATTGGATATGTATTTTATTAATTAAACTATAGCTAAGTGGTTGGACAAAAATAATTATCACTTTATGATGTCATCTTTTTGAGCTGC
>JBCBCD010001355.1:0-1816 GCA_038530915.1 Bacteroidota bacterium | reverse complement strand
CATCAAAATCATCATTGGCTACATTGACGGATTGTTGATTGAAATCAGAGAAGCGGTAAAAACGAGCCGCATTCTCAGAAGAAATTCCCAAGCCTCTTTCTTTAAATGGCAATCTCAAATCTTCATTGGTAACCGGGAATCTTAGTTGTCGATCTTCTACCAAATAATTACCATATGGGTAGACGCCATAAGAGCGATTAAAGCCAGTACGAATATCCATGATTTCAACATCTGGATACAAAGTTCTCATTTCTTCATAAGTTGTTTCAACTACTGGATAAGTTTCTATAAAATCTCCCATATTGCTGCCATTCACAGATTGTAATAACATCTGTGACCATACACTATCAGAATCTCTATCAAAAGGCATTAAGTTGGAGTTGTGTAACAAACCTGAAACACCAAAGGTGGTCGTTCTGCCGTTAATAGTACGATTCCAGGCAACAGCAGTTCCTGTTAGGGGGCAATAAGTAATGGCCAGATGAAGATCATCCCAACTATCGTTAACAATCTCATGCCAGTCCAAGATAGAATGCGGATATGCACGAATGCTTTCACCTACTTTTATAGCGACTACTAAGTCGTCGTTTCCCATAAAACCAATGCCGTCTATGGTATTACTATTTGAAAATTGAGGATTATCTATAGAAGGGATACCATCTTTACCTGGACCCCCATTGAAGATCAAATTGATAGGGAGTAACCAATCGGACTGAGAAAAGCCCGGTGTTCCGGGATCGCCACCTAAATTGCTGTCTCTGGAACAAGATTGTAGCCCCAGTAAAGCAGAGGAAAGGAAAATGAGTAATAGTGTTTTTTTCATGGCTTTTATTTTTTTTACAATTTAACTTTTATTGCTGTAGGAAGACTGGTGTTTTTAATGAAGTTGTTTAAAGTTTTGAAAGGGGTTTGAAAAGTAGTCGCAGCGAGTTAAGTTTGAAAATCCTACTTAACTCACAAAACCCACTGCAACTATGATCAAATTAACGAAAAAAATGATCAATGAACAATTAGTCCCACATTTAAGCAAAGGTAAAAGAGGGCCTAGCTGCAAAATAGGCTTATGGCGAATTGTACGAGCTATATTGAAGCGACTTAAAACAGGCTTACAATGGAGAGAGTTGCCTATTAAGGAGTTGTTTGGTCGACATACAATTAGCTGGCAGACAGTGTATTACTATTTTTCAAAATGGTCAAAAGATGGATCATGGTATCGTTTATGGACCGCTTTACTGGAATTGAATAAACGCTTATTAGATATGTCCAGTGTACAGCTTGATGGTTCACATACTTTGGTCAAAAGAGGAGGAAATGCAGTTGGATATCAAGGAAGGAAAAAAGCAAAAACGACAAATATGCTTTTTATGACAGATAAACAAGGTATTCCATTAGCTTGCTCTGAACCAGTAGCTGGCAATCATAATGATCTATTTGAAGTAGAAAAAACGGTGTCCAAAATTATTGACACTTTGGTGGATGCACTGATTGCTTTTGAGGGCTTATTTATGAATGCAGACGCTGGATTTGATTGCAAAAAATTAAGAACTTATTGTGAGCAATTGGATATTTTTCCAAATATCGCTTTGAATAGAAGAAACTCTAAAAATCCAGATCAAAATGATTATCTATTTGATGATCAGTTATATATGGATCGTTTTGTAGTCGAAAGGACCAATGCTTGGTTAGATGGCTTCAAAAATTTGATCCTCAGATATGAAACCAACGATAAGCATTGGCTTGGATTGCATTATTTGGCTTTTTCTATTATCCTGCTCAGAAAGGTTGAGCAGGATAAGAAAAAACTTTAAACAACTTC
>JBCBCD010001354.1:0-1821 GCA_038530915.1 Bacteroidota bacterium | reverse complement strand
ATTCAAAATCCATCTTTTTGTGCTCATAAAACTATTTTAGAATAAAGTCTAGTAGACTGCGCTTTCCTGAATAAATTGAGTAGCGTCAGTTTTCTATTTTATATCTACTTTAAACATGGACTTAAACTCCTGTTTAGTATGTAAAAATCCCTCCAATGTATCTCCAATTTGCACAGGTCCCACTCCTGCAGGTGTACCGGTATAAATGTAATCTCCTAACTGAAGGCGAAAAAACTGAGATAAATAGACTACAATATCATCAATGGAAAAAATCATATCCTTTGAAATACCATGTTGTACTTTTTCTCCATTTTTATGCAATTCAAATTCTACAGCTGTTCTATTTACCTCTGTTATTGGTAAAAAAGGACTCAATACAGCAGAACCATCAAATGCTTTAGCTATTTCCCAAGGGTGGCCTTTCTTTTTACATTCAGCCTGAACATCTCGCGCTGTAAAGTCAATTCCAAGCGCTACTTGATCATAATAAGTAGAAGCAAATTCCGGTTGAATGTGTCTTCCATTCTTACAGATTTTATAGACCAACTCTACTTCATAATGTAAGTCTTTGGTAAAATCCGGATAGTAAAACGGTTTATTATTTACCAGTAATGCTGAAGGAGGCTTCATAAAAACAACCGGCTTCGATGGCACCGGATTATTTAGTTCCTTAGCATGGTCTTCATAATTTCTACCGATACAAATGATCTTCATTACAACGATTATTAGAACCTTACATTTAATAAGCCGCTCAACTCCTTAACTTCTTTAAGCGTTTGCTGAGCTCTTTTGCGTATCTCAAAAGAAGAAGCTTTAATTTGATTCTTTACTTCTTTCTTATTTGCGTTTATCTCTTTTCTCTTATTTACAAACACAGCACTAACTTCCACCAAAGCATCAGCCACAGCATCTTTTAAATTGCTGTACTTTAAGTTACCGCTTTCATAGTCCGCCATTAAGCTATTGTAATTATTCTGATAGCCACAAGCTTTTAATAAGGTAAATAGGTTTAGTACGCCAGGACTCATTTCTCCTTCTGTATTTTCTCCTGTATCTGTTACAGCAGATCTAATTTGCTTTCTAATGCGTGCTTCATCTGCAAATACATTAATGAAATGTTTTTCCCCTGCACTCTTACTCATTTTTCTCGTGGGATCAGCAGTAGACATGACCTTGGGCACTTCCGTAAATAAGGTTTCTGGTAAGACGAAATATTCCTTTCCTACCTGATTGTTAAAGCGTTGAGCTATATTTCTGGACAATTCAAGGTGTTGTTCCTGATCCTTACCTACAGGAACAAAATCTGCCTTGTATATTAAGATATCCGCTGCTTGTAAAACCGGATAATCCAATAAACCTGCCGAGATAAAACCTTCTCCTTCTGATTCGCCACTTTTGTGTGATTTATCTTTAAACTGCGTCATTCTAGTTAATTGACCATAAGAAGTGAAGCAGTTAAAAATCCAACACAACTCAGCATGTTCAGGAATCAGGGATTGAATAAAAAGGTGTTCAGCTTGGATGCCTACTGCCAATAAATTAAAGATCAAGTCCCAGGTATTGTTTCTGAGTTTCTTAGGATCATAAGGCATAGTCATCGCATGGTAATCTACCACACCATATACACATTGATAATTTTCTTGTAGATCCACCCAATTTTTAACCGCACCAAAATAATTACCAAAATGCATCTGGCCAGTGGGTTGAATACAAGAAAGAACACGCTCTTTAGCTTCCATGAAAAAAACTTTTCTGGTTTATAGTATAGTAGACTTTATTCTAAATAATTTTGTATGCCCCAAAAAGCGTCTTTTAAATCAA
>JBCBCD010001353.1:712-1821 GCA_038530915.1 Bacteroidota bacterium | reverse complement strand
AAAATATATGTTCTGTACTTTCAAAGCCAGGTTTAAAAATTTTCCCATCTAATATTAATTTTTCAAAAGTTTTTTTCAATTCTTTTGGTTTCGCCTTTAAATCCAAATACTCCTTGCTTTCAGATAAAGAATTTAAATATTCATTAAGCCTGTAGAGATCGAATCCTCCATATAAACCACATGGGCCAAAGTCAAAATCAATGATACAATTGATAAATTCAACTCTACATCCGACTCCATGAAAAAAATACTTCGCTTCTGGTTCACTCGGTAAAGTACCTGTTTTTTCTATTAGGCGCATTTTATAAGCGTATAAAATTGACTCAAGGAAAATAGTTTTTTCATATTTCTTTGCAAATAGTTGAATCACATATTCCACTTTTGATCGGTATTCAATAATGAGTTTAATTAGTAATTCTTCAATTATTCGTTATTCATTATTTTTTTTATTTTTCGCCAATCCAATTTTACTCTTGCTTCACTGGACCCTGCTCTTAATGCATCAAGATAAGTGTCGCTAACAGTAACTTCCTTGTAATTTACTTTAATTTCAGCAGCTCTTGCAGCCATAACACGATGATGACCATCTTTAATTAATAAAGTTCCATTGTCATTAACTACCTCAACAGCCGGAAATGATTCCCATGGATCTTCTCCCTTTTTAATCATGTCTTTCATGTCCTTAGCATATTGGCCAACCTTACCACTACTGCTTTTGTAAAGATCTTCAGTTACTCTTAAAGCAAATGCAGGTCCTCTTGCTGCTAAAATAGACCCTGCTGCTGACATACTTCTTGTTGCACTTAATTCAAAAAGAGGTGTTCCACTCAAAAAGTCAAAAAAGATGTCAGTCGCTTCACCAACAAACCCTTTAGGTGCTTCTTCTTGGACAACAACAGGATTATTCAAAGGTATAGAACCATCATCATTGTAATTGATACGCATTCGTGTAATAGTCTCGCTACTTTTTAAGCCAAACAACTCCCACTGTCTCATCTGCATGTTGAAGAAGAGAGTCTTACTTCCCTGAAATGCTTCATATATTACTCCAGCTGCTGTTGGGATAACCTCTTCACCATGAACTACTGATTTCCGTTGCAAACCATGTA
>JBCBCD010001353.1:0-702 GCA_038530915.1 Bacteroidota bacterium | reverse complement strand
CCAATATTGATTTACATGGTTTGCAACGGAAATCAGTATTGGCAATCGGTTCATTCTCTGCATAATTAAAAGTACTGACCCAAGGGAACTCATCACTTATCGGATCTACACCTGTAAATCTCCCAATCGTTGGATCGTACCACCTCGCTCCATACTCATACAGATTCAACCCAAAGTCTTCATTCAATTCCTTTCCGTTGTATTGGTAATCAGTTGCTCTACCTGGGTTACTTATCCAAGGACCTTGCATTTGCATCCCAAATGGATAGTAATGACTTTCAGACAATACTTCATTGGTATTGGGGTCATTCGTCATGTCAATATCTCCGTCACCGTCTTTATCGGTGAAGGTTAGGCGGATGTTGCCTAAGTGATCTATGAGGTTATATTCATAACGAGAGCTAGTCCCCTCATAGTATACTCGTCCTTCAGAATGATAGATGGCTTCCAGTTGATTATTGGTGTATTCGATACCACCTGTATAATCCTGGGTACGGAGTGTCATCGCACCTTCTTTGATGGTTTTTCTAAGTTTATTGCCTGTGGCATCATACAAGAGCTCAATAAACTTACAATCATCAATAGTGATTTTACGAGGTAAGTTCAAATAGTTGTAATCTATATCCATCTTTTTAAATGGATCGTAGTTCATATTGCCATTGGTATCATAAGTATAATCACCACTTTGACTATTGGTGCTGA
>JBCBCD010001352.1:0-1824 GCA_038530915.1 Bacteroidota bacterium | reverse complement strand
ATTGATTCAGGGATATTTGTATTTTAGGCGAATAACTAGCACTTACTCCGATCCGATTAGGTTGTACGAATAAGGCAATGAATAAGATTCCTAGACTGGGAAATAGCACCCAAAACTGTCGATTCATGCTTGCTTCAATTGATATCTATCCTGCTATTTTTAGGGAAGCACTCGACTTTCCTGGCCTGTGAAGAAGTCAATGACCAACTGAATATCAACAGATACAGAACCATCATCCCCAACTAAGGGTTCTATCCTTTCATCTTCTGGACTTAAATAAATCTGAGAACCTTCACTTCCGGCTGTTACCCGAGTATTTAATAAATCTCTCAATATTTCATTAGCATCATCCTTTTGATCAAGCGTAATCAGAACTCCTGTACTGGAACAAGAGCGGTCTCTATACTCAGTTACGCAAATAACAGGTGAACCATTAACTGTATCTGTTCTCAGATACTTAAGCAGACCACTTCTGTCAAATCGCTCAAAACGGTTAGAGATTTCTTCACAACGCTTTTCTGGTGATACTCCTCCTATCTCTCGTACCCAATGAATCAATATGTAATTTTGTACCTCTGTACGAACGAGAGTCGCAGGAAGGCCGTAAGCAGGACCACAGAAGTATTTAGGGGGTCTCTGAGCTAAATTGGGTCGAGGTAAAGTAAAGGCTGTAGCAAGGGCTAGAGCGATTGCTGTCAGTGGAGCAGATAATTTCTTGAGTTGCATGGTAGATGTCACTTTAGCTCAATAGTTAATCGTTACTCAGAACCTAGAGGTCAGCTTTTGAGTGTAGTTTAATTTAATCATAGATATTTACAAGGATACTATATTAGAAAAAACTTATGTTCAAGAAAAATATTACAAATTATTAATGCTTTTAATTGAGTTCAAATGAATTGACGATCGCATCTACATCGTTGACAAATTGATCATATAAATTTATAGGTGCGCTATATTTGATCGCATAAATTGTCTTTCCTCTGAGTGTCCAAATTTCCATGACTTTAATAGTACCATCAAATTCGGTATAAATCAATTTTCGAGCTTCACGATCTGCTAATATTGTAGAAGTTATGCTCGTCAGAAGTCTAGTATCAGAACGCTCAACAATTTCTTCAATATTTTTTTTTGTATAATTATCAAGCTTCATTATATTCTCATATTCATTTGCTTGAATATTCACTTCGGGTACTCTTATCAGCTCATCCATCTCTTTGGGAATAAACCGAGCCATTGTACTCCCTAATCCAATCTCTATCTTTTTTTGTTGCCAGGTTTGAGGATAATTAATCTTGAGTCCATATGCCTCATTTTTATAAACAACTTTTTGTGCTTGCTGGGGATAAGATTCGCTGATTTTCTTTAGAAGATGACCCTTGAACACTGCTACACTACAGATTAGAGTAAGGACAAGGATTGAAGCGGTTAAAATAAATTTTCTGTTCTTTTTACGACCAGGCCAAACTAAAGGTTTTGTAGCCGGATTTTGACAAATAATAGGTAGCCACGTTGCTCCCGGAATTTTAAGTTCCCAGCCATCATCATGGAGTCGTTCTCTGGCTCTTCTAACAGCTATATAAATTGATTGTCCCTGAGAAAATTCATCCAGAAAATATTTTAAAAAGTTTTGAGCTACCTGATCTGGAACAGGTTCTCGCATGATAATCACTTGAGGAATTCCTAAATTCTCCAGTTCTTTGGCCAATCCCAAACCATCGCAAGAGTTAAAAATTGCTAATTTTAAGCCTCGTTGAATTGCTAATTTTAAACCATGTTTTAATTCACTTAAACTTAAACTTTCAGTGGAATTAATTGAAATTATGC
>JBCBCD010001351.1:0-1824 GCA_038530915.1 Bacteroidota bacterium | reverse complement strand
TTCTTTGACCATTGCTAAGCTTAATTATTTTCTTTTGGATAGACTTTATTCTAAAATAGTTTTATGAGCACAAAAAGATGGATTTTGAATCAAGACAAGGAAAGCCCGGAGCCTAATAGCCTTAGCTATTAAGGCGAGGACAAGACGCAGTATTGATTCAAAAGACGCTTATTGGGCCATACAAAATTATTTAGAATAAAGTCTAATATTCATAAATATTGTAGAATAACTCTGCGAAACTCCGCGTCCTCTGCGGTGAAATAAAAACCACTATTGAATGACATCTTCTGTAATGGTACTCGCTGCCGGGGCATCCACAAGAATGGGAACACCTAAGCAACTCCTTAAGTGGAACAACGAGACCCTCCTCAACCGCATGATCAGATTGAGTATAGCCAGCTCTTTCGAACAAACAATGGTCATATTGGGAGCAAACAGAACAGTTATAGAACCAAGTTTAAACCCCGGAAACTATGAAATAGCCATTAATGAAGATTGGGAAAAAGGCATGTCCGCTTCCATTAGAGTCGGTTTATCCCAACTGCTAAAAAAGTATTCTGCACTCCAAGTCGTTCTAATTGTGTTAGTCGATCAACCTTATGTCGATCAAGACTTGATCCAGCAATTTTACCAAACTTACACTGAAAAGAAAACACCTGTGATTGCTTCAGCCTATGCCAATACTTTAGGCGTCCCAGCCTTATTTGACCAAAGCCTCTTCCCTTTATTGCTAGCCGAAAATCAAAAAGGGGGCGCCAAACGAATCATACAACAACACAAAGATCAGTTGATCAAAATCAACTTTCCGGAAGGTGCAAATGATTTAGACACACCAGAAAGTTGGGTAGCTTTTTCAAACAAACATTCCTAAAACGCAAGGAACGCTGAGGTTTCGCAAAGCTCGCTTTGTAGCCTAATTAACTTGAAAAGTTTGACTTCCAATTATTTGTTATTTTAGAAAAAGACAATTTTGCCCTACACCCTACACCCTACACCCTACACCCTACACCCTACACTCAACCAACAACCAACAACCAACAACCAACAACCAACAACCAAATTTTCATCCATTTTCTCCCATCTTTCATCCTCCTACGTCACAATTTTGTCCGAAAACTATAAAAACTTTGGAAACTTTGAACCTTTCAATAGTTTCCTGAGTTTTTTAGATGTAATTTTGCAATGCTTAGTGTAAGGATTACGCAAAGTGAGGCGAATAGGAATAAAGAAAGTCGAATAATCGGATGAGCACACTAAAACAAATACTTAACAAATCGGGGGAGCTTTTCATCAAATATGGGATTAAAAGTGTCACCATGGATGATATCGCCCGTGAGTTAGGGATGTCAAAAAAGACCTTGTATCAATATGTAAACAATAAAGCGGATCTGATCAATCAGATTTTTGAGCAACATATCTTTGAAGAGCAGTGCATAATGGATCAATACAAGGAAGAATCTAAGGATGCAGTGGATGAAATACTGAAAATTGCACGCTATGTAATACGACAGGTACGCAAATATTCCCCAACCATCCTCTATGATCTCCAAAAGTACTATCGTGAGATCTGGAAACAAATGGATGCTCATGACTCAAAAAGAATTATGAAAATCATTAGAGAAAATATGGAACGAGGCATGGAAGAGGGCTTATACCGCTTGGATATGTCCCCTGATATCATCTCCAGATTGTATACTGCAAAAAGCTCTATGGTATCTAATGCTGACATTTTTCCAATTCAGGAATATCCTATGGAACAGCTTTTCAAAGAGCACATTTACTACCACATTCGGGGAATAGCCTCTCCAATCCTTTTGGAGAGGC
>JBCBCD010001350.1:0-1825 GCA_038530915.1 Bacteroidota bacterium | reverse complement strand
CAATTTTGTGGAGCAAGTTGTACACTGTTATCATGTCATTCGCCCATTCTTTGACTATATGACCGATGTTTTGACCACCAATTTGGATGGAGAATCATTGCTTGATTGATTTTATGCTGTTATGTTGTCATCTTGTTATGCTGTCAGACTTCTAAGTTAAAGCAATGACAGCATAACAACATAACAATATGATTTACTTCTGTATCACAAACCTATTCACCAGCTTACCTCTATTGCTAACCAAGGAGTAGAAATACATTCCATTTGGTAATGCACTCACATCGACAGCTTCCTGGTGATAACCTGCTGCTTGTGTTCCCAGGTCAACAGCCTGTATTAACTGGCCATTGGTATGGTAAACTTCATACCTCAATTGTTCACGCTCAGCCAATTCATATTGCAAATTCAAAGTAGAATGAGCCGGGTTTGGAAATGCCGATAATACAGTAATTCCATCAATAAAGTCTTTAACATCATTGGTACTGGTAACTTCAGCAACATTGACTTCAGCTATCATGTATAAGTTGATGTTCAAACCCCATGAACCATTCTCATTATCCATCGCTACCCATTCTCCGGTACTGAAACGTTCATAAGTAGTGCCGGCAATGCCACAATCAACAGATGTATGTACAATACCCAAGGTATCTTGACTATCGTATAGCTCACTAAAATCAACAGAAGCAAAGAAACTACTTCCCGGTATAGCTACTCCCTCGCCAAAACTAAAAACTATGGGGGTTGGGAAACCAGGAATATTGCTGACAGCAAGAGAATCACTGGTCGCTAACAACTCATTTGGCGAGCCATTTGAGTTAGTACTGTAGATCTTCAAAGTAATATTGCCATTGTTAACGACACCTGGAGCAACGAAAAAGACATTTACATTACTTACCTCAAGGGCACCAGGACCATCATAATCGAAACGTTGAGCTTTTTCAAGATCCATAAACTCATTAGTACCGGTAATGAAACCCCAACGATCAGTTATACCAAAGATATTCGGAACAGTATCACACGCACTAAGAAACGAACCTCCAAATAAGGTATCCATTTCAGGGATTTCAATTTCTTCACCTAAAGTGACAAAAGCGAACATTCCTAAAGATACGTCAGCATCATAGATTTCGTCGAAATTGAACCAAGACATATTAGATGCTTGTTCCCATACTTCAGTGCCTACACCACAACCTGGGTTGGTGTGAAAGATGAATGCCGTATCCTGACTTTCATACAAATCATTGAAATCAATAACTGCTATAAACTCATTGTCATCAACCACAACGGGCTGTTCAAAAGTAAAAGCAGTCAAACCGGGGAATTCAGCTATTTCACTTACTTTAACATCCAAACTTGTGCCCAACAATTGATCAGGAGCACCTACACTATTTACAGAATAGATATTGGCTCTTATGTTTCCATCATTCACAACAGTACCAGACATAAAAGCTGCTAATTGTGTTACTTCTAAAGACTTAGACTCTTCAATAGAAAAATATTGTCCCTTTTGTCTATCGCCAAAACCATTATTGCCCGTAATAAAGCCCCATTGTTCTTGGAAAGAAAATGCAGTAATGGTATCTGCACAAGCTTGATCGAGTGCAGCCGGAGCCAAAGTATCCATTTCCATACGGAAACTAATATCACTTTCTATTCCTGGATTGGGAAGCAGTAATTGAGGGTTGGACTCAATTACACGAGTTTGTGCAAAAGAGAAAATACCCATTAATAGTAAAGCAAAAGTTAATCGGGTAATTTTAAAAGTCATATTAATAAATTTTCGATATCAACACTTCAACTAAAAATTTATGAATATGACTTTTAA
>JBCBCD010001349.1:0-1830 GCA_038530915.1 Bacteroidota bacterium | reverse complement strand
ATAAACCGCTTTCTTCTCTTTCTTATAATTCCACACATTACCAAAATTTAGAGATTGATCCTAAAAGTAAATCTGGGATTAAGCAACTTACCGAGAATGAGAAAGGCTACATAGTAGGGCGAATCAATGACGAATTTTTTAGCTGCTTCTAGACTTCCTCCATAGTCCTGAAAAATATTTTGTTGCAAAATTTTCTCTTTTTCAGGAATTTGAGTTTTTCTTTTCTCGTTCATATTATGGCGATCCGCCTTTATCTCTTCTTTTCTTTCCTGATAATTTGGGCTGTATTGCTTTTTTGAAAATTCCTGATTTAAATCATTATCAATTTTCTGAATAGCCTTCCCCAACGCTTCCTCATAAGCATCCTTCATACGTTCAAAATCATCTTTACTCAACATTTGCAGGAAATTTTTATATGTGATAATATGAAAACAACATTTATCTAAATATAAAGTAATTCGAGGGAAAAATGGACAAAGAGAAGCAGGAAGAGCGTTTTTTTGAAAGAATGAATAAAAATGACGGAGCGAGACTTTTGATAAGTAAATTCATAAAGCTCACTGAGGATGGCCGTGTTATTAATTGGGATAATCCCAGTAATGATGAGTATATGACTGCGTCAGCGGCTCGTTTACATCTCGATAATTTTGATTACGATGTTGAAAAGGCTGCATCGGCTTATCTAAAAGCACACCAAAGAGGCTACGAGGCAATGGAAAGAGCCTATATCGAATTTGTGACCAGTAAAGGCATGGAAATTCCTGTTGTTCCTGAAAAATATTTTTCTTCAGAAGAAGAATATGAACAATTTAAAGCTGAAGCTAGTGAGTTTGCTCATGACGCTTACAACAAAGGATACGAAGCGTCCTATCCTGTTCGTAGGGATGAAGAAACATTAGAAAAGTACACTATTCAGTAAGTTGATGATCAAAGTCTTAATTGTCTAAGCCTTGATTGTGCAGCCTTTACATCATTTTGACAGCTCTTGACTTTTGCATACTCCTTATTGATCTGGCTAGAAGAAAATTTTGCCCCCTTAAGTCTTGATATAGCCAGCATATGTTGATACCGGAAATCCATGCACTCCTCTAAATTGGAGTCGTCATATTGAAGCTTAAAAAAACTTAAAGCACCATTAAGCCTTTGCTTACTCAAATTCAACGAGTGTTCTAGTTCTCTCTTTTTTATCTGAAATGAGTTTTCGTGTTTTCGAATTTCCCAAAAGTATAGTATATGAGTGACTATAGCTGAGATGGAGACCAGTACACTCAATACAATCCAAAAAAAATCTTCCTCGTGATTATAAATTTCTATCCCAAACGATATACCCCCCAATAGGGCAAGAGCCTCTGCTAAGGACCCTCCTATCATTATACGGTAACTAAGATCATATTCAGTTACATTAAAGCGGCTTTCTGTACTTATATGAATAATAAACATCGCAATAACAGCGAGAACTGTAGAAATTACGCAATACCATAAAACCACGAAACCTTTTGCAGAAAAACCTGAGAGCAAAACAGAGGAGATGAAGATAAATAAAAGTTTCCTTTTAAAAAGCTTTATTGAAAGTCCCTCAAAATCCTTATGCTTCATTATATGTGTTTTTGAATTTATTCCACCAAATTAAAGGTCAAAATCTAAATCTAGGTCTTTGTTATTTTGCTTTCTTTTCTGGCGATACTTTTGATCCAAAGCATCAAAATCCCTTCTCAGTTCATCAGCCTTTTTCCTTAAACGATTTGAAGTGCTTGAATGGTTTGAATACGGATGACGTTTTACTATTTTCTCTTCAAGTGAAGCATCTTGTTCAGCCATTAGCGATTTTGT
>JBCBCD010001348.1:0-1831 GCA_038530915.1 Bacteroidota bacterium | reverse complement strand
AAATTCAAAAAATGATAACTGAAAGAAGATATGATATAGATTGGGTAAGAGTTATCGCCATCTGGTTGTTGATGTTTTATCACTTGGCTATCGGTTTCCAGCCTTATGGAGCGTTGATTATGTTTATTCAAAATAATGAATTTTTAAAAGTCTTGGAAATACCAATGTCTATGTTAAGTATATGGAGAATACCCATCTTGTTTTTCATCTCGGGGATGGGCGTATGTTTTGCTATGAGAAAAAGAGATTGGAAAGCCTTTATAGGTGAGCGTTCAAAAAGAATATTACTTCCCTTTGTATTTGGCTTTCTTACATTAGTTCCCTTGCATCAGATGTTGTGGCAGAGTTATTTCAATCAGGATATAGCTTACATACCTGCTCCGGGCCACTTATGGTTTTTGGGAAATATCTTTGTGTATGTCTTGTTGTTGTTGCCTCTTTTCCAATACTTGAAAAACAAACCTGATAGTAAGATGAGTAAATGGATCAGGTCAACGATAAGTAGCCCATTTGGTTTGTTGATCATTCTTGCTGCTTTTGTCGCAGAAGCAATATTGGTAGATCCGGAAATGTTTGCTTTGTATGCATTGACTCCACATGGATTTTGGTTGGGTATGATTGCCTTTTTATTTGGCTACCTTACTATCTATTCAGGAGATGCTTTTTGGCAAATGCTCAAGAAAATAAGATGGGGTTTGTGGATGGTAACGATCTTGCTTTTCCTTTTTAGGGCATTTTATTTTGACTTGAAAACCCCCAATTATTTGATGGGTATTGAGTCTACCTTTTGGATACTCTCTATTTTTGCCGTTGGCTATACCTTTTTGAACAAAGGGAGTGCAACTTTAACTTATTTGACGCAGGCATCTTATCCAATATATATCTTACATATGCTGTTTCAATACCTGGGTTCGTATTTTGTATTCCCATTAGATATTGCTCCAGAGCTGAAGTTTATCATAGTGCTGATATTCACTTTTGTGGGCTGTTATTTTATATATGAAATCATTAGAAGAATCAACTTTTTAAGACCATTGTTTGGATTGAAACTCAAATCGAATGAGAGAAGGATAGATGAACCAATCAAAGCGAAGTATGAGCTTTGATTGGTTCAAAAAATTACCTCAATTTTAACTCGAAGAAGTCCATTGTTCTTTTCCATGCTAATTGAGCAGCTTCCCAATTGTATCTGGAAGTCGTATCATTGTGAAAACCATGATTTACACCCGGATACAAATGGGCACTGTATTCTTTGTCATTTTCTTGTAGCGCTTTAGCAAAATCAGGCCAACCTGCATTCACTCTCTTATCTAAGCCTGCAAATTGCAACATTATAGGAGCATTGATGCCAGGAACATCTTCGGCCTTAGGTTGACTGCCATAGAAAGGAACAGCTGCACCCAAGTCAGGTACTTTCACTGCCATCATATTAGAGATCCAGCCGCCAAAACAGAAACCAACTACACCCACTTTACCATTACACAGTTCGTGATTTTTCAATAATTCAAAAGCAGCGATGAAGTCTTCCAACATTTCATTGCGGTCTCTTTTTCTTTGCATGGTTCTACCATTATCGTCATTACCTGGGTAACCACCCAATGGAGCCAAAGCATCAGGAGCGATAGAAATAAAGTTGCCCAGAGCGGCACGACGACCCACATCAGCTATGTGAGGATTCAAACCTCTGTTTTCGTGTACTACAACTATACCTGGGAGTTTTCCATCTATATTGACTGGCATAGAAAGTTGAGCTTTCATGTTTTTTCCACCCGTAGGGGGGTCCTAATAGATAAAAGGATTTTTTAGGCGAGCATAATACGTTTTTAAGATA
>JBCBCD010001347.1:0-1834 GCA_038530915.1 Bacteroidota bacterium | reverse complement strand
TAAAGATATTAAAGAATTAGGTCGTCTTATTATTTTCATGAGATTATGATTTGTTATTAGCGAGAGGCCACGCGAAAGGAGCGTGGCTTTTTTTTTGCTCTTTAACAAAATCATAACGACACAATTATAGAATAAAAAAACATTCACGCCAAATATATAGTGGAAAAAATAAATTGTCTTTTAAGAAAAATTTGAAATTTTTGAATTTTTGAAACTAAAAAGGTGATGTCATATTGCAGACATCACCTTTTTGATTTCACGTATTTGTTAAAAAAATTATTTGTTTGGCCTAGAAAGTTGCGTTACCAGGTGTTCTTGGGAATGGAATTACATCCCTAATGTTATTCATTCCGGTAATGAATAGAATCATACGCTCGAATCCTAGTCCAAAACCCGCATGAGGAGCACCACCAAATTTTCTTAAATCCAAATACCAGGACAATTCCTCTTCTTCAATTCCAATTTCTTTCATTCTTGAAATCAAAACATCTCCTCTTTCTTCACGTTGAGATCCTCCAATGACCTCTCCAATTCCAGGGAAAAGAACATCCATTGCAGCCACTGTTTCATTATCATCATTCATGCGCATATAAAATGCTTTAATTCCTTTTGGATAATCTTTAACGATAACAGGCTTTTTGAAATTCTTTTCTACCAACCATCTTTCATGTTCAGCTTGCAGGTCATTACCCCATTCTACAGGGTACTCAAACCTTCCTTTTTTGTATGGCTTCGAGTTTTGAAGAATTCTGATAGCATCTGTGTAAGTGATTCTTTCAAAATCATTATCCACCACAAAGCGTAATGTTTCTAAAAGACTCATTGGGCGCCTATCTTCCTTCTTCATGTTTTTCTCTACATCTTGAATTCTTTTGTCTAAAAATTCAAGATCCTCTAAATAATTATCAAGAACATAGTTGATCAAATATTTCATAAATTCTTCTGCCAAGTCCATATTGTCTTCAATATCATAGAAGGCAACCTCGGGTTCTATCATCCAGAATTCTGCTAAGTGGCGAGAAGTATTAGAGTTTTCAGCTCTAAAGGTAGGTCCAAACGTATATACTTTTCCAAGAGCTAAAGCCCCAATTTCAGCTTGTAGCTGACCGGATACAGTAAGATTGGTAGATTTACCAAAGAAATCTTGTTTCCAATCAATGTCTCCATCTTCAGTTTTGGGTGGGTTTTCAAATGGCAAAGTTGTTACTCTAAACATTTCACCAGCTCCTTCTGCATCACTACCTGTGATGATGGGAGAGTGCAAGTAGTAATAACCTTTATCATTAAAAAACTTATGGACTGCAAAAGCTACAGCGTGGCGAATACGAAAGACAGCACTAAAGGTATTAGTACGCATACGCAAATGTGCATTCTCACGCAAGAATTCCATAGTTTGCTTTTTAGGCTGCAATGGATAATTATCCAAATTGGTTGAGCCTAATATTTCTATTTCCTCAGCAACAACTTCTACTGCTTGACCGGCCCCCTGAGATTCTACTAATTTCCCTTTTGCCAAAACACAAGCGTGAAAACTAATATTCCTGATAATATCTTCACTAAACTTTTCATAATCAACTACAACCTGAAGAGTCTTCATAGTCGATCCATCGTTCAGAGCTAAAAATTTGTTGCCGCGAAATGCTCTTACCCATCCTGCTACAGTTACTTCTTCACCGATAGGTGGGCTTGCTAACAATTTCGAAATTTCAATACGGTCTTTCATTTTATACGTACTTAGTTGAAGCAATTACATATAGTTGGAGTTTGTTTGAGTCAAAGAGTAAAGCATTTTGACTCAAACAAACTCCAACTATTTTTAGTTCCTATTTTGAAT
>JBCBCD010001346.1:0-1835 GCA_038530915.1 Bacteroidota bacterium | reverse complement strand
GCAAGTTGCAGTTTTAGATGGCAAGAGGCTTGTGCTAATTGGTGTATCTTTAATTCAACGTTGCAAGACATTAAATCAGAAATATCGGTTTGAAAATTAATGTGAAAGGAAAAACAAAAAAATGGTGGACTGAAAAAATGGCTTTTTCAAGTTTGGGAATTTTCCTCCTGACTCTTTTTATTAATTAATTCCGATATTTAGTAGGATTTGCTAAAGGATACGCACCTCACAATTTTGCATTCAATTTTGGGTTTTTTATTCCGGCTATGTTAATAGCTTTTGGTCTAGGTTTATTTGTAATAGGCAGAGCGATTAAAAACTGGAAAAATTGGACCAACAAAAAACAGAAATGGATTTTAATCGGATTGTCCTTTCCTGCAGTTGGATTCTGGATTTTCGTAATCTTTCGACTATTTGTAATGAATCCTTATTAAAAAAATGTGTGATAACTAGGCCTATAATTAACCGCTGAATTCTGACTAACTTGAAACTCAGAAACTACAGAAAGGCGGATTTAACTATCTGCTAAAGACTTACAAAAACTAACCTAAACAACTGCAAATAGCCGAAGGGGTTTTGCACAATTTTAGAAAGCCCAACAAAGTAGACCCAAGTGCTTATTTTAATTTGTCAACTTAATTGTTGACTTTTTTTTCTTTTGTAAACATATACGTTTACTTTTTAGTATTTTTGTAAACCCAATAGTTTACACATATAATATTTGTGTACGCTAAAATCGTAGCAAAAGTGAGAAATCAACGAAAATTAATGATTGAACAGCTCGACCAAAAATTAAAACCATTTCATAAAACAAAAATGGTCTTGGTCCCAGAACGAGGATGGATACATACCATTCGGACCACATTAAATATGACCATGGCCCAACTTGGCACCAAGTTGGGCATAACCCGTCAAGGCGTTAAAAAAATCGAGGAGAGCGAGGCAAATGGGACTGTTACCATAAACACATTAAGGGACGTTGCCGCTGCCATGGATATGAAATTTGTCTATGCTATGGTCCCAAAAGATGGAACCATTGACGATTTAATACAAGTGAAAGCAGAGGAACTGGCCCAAAAAATAGTACTACGGACCAATCAAAATATGAAATTGGAGGACCAAGGAATTGGGGATGAAAAAATAAATGATACAATTAAAGACCTTGCCAATGAAATAAAAAGGGAGGTACGAAAATCTTTATGGGATTAGAACTAAAATATGATGAAGGACAAACCCCTTTAGATGAAGAAGAAAAGGAAGGTCTCAAAATAAAGTCGATTACCACTCAAGGCGAACTGGATGAATTTGAACAGTTAAACATTGAAAAAGCTGTAGAATGGACTATTCGTTCCAATTTAAAACTCGAGAAGATATTAACTGAAAAGTTTGTAAAAGATTTTCACAAAAGAATGTACGGCGATGTATGGAAATGGGCCGGAGAATTTCGTAAGTCTGAAAAGAACCTCGGCATAAAATGGACACAAATTGGAATTGAATTAAAAAACCTATTGGACGATACAAAATATTGGATTGAAAACAACACCTATTCCCCTGCAGAAATTGCAATCAGGTTTAAACATCGCATAGTTTCCATTCATTGTTTTCCCAATGGGAATGGCAGACATTCACGAATGATGGCGGATATTATAATGGAATCAATATTTGACAAAGAGATTTTTACATGGCACCAATCGAATATGGTAAGAACTGATGAAATACGGAAAGCATATATAAATTCGCTCAAGGCAGCAGATAATGGAAATATCAATCCATTAATTGAATTTGCGGAAAGCTAAGTTAGTCAAGGTAGAGGACAATAAAGATCAAGTTGTGAT
>JBCBCD010001345.1:0-1835 GCA_038530915.1 Bacteroidota bacterium | reverse complement strand
ATAACTTTTTTAAATCATCGAACGAAATTGTAGCTGACACCGTTGGCTAACACATATAAACATTAGGATGACATAGTGAATTTGATTTTTGAGTTAATTCTACGCGGCTTAATTGTCGATTTTTTCGGCCGACACACTCGATATTATTTTTTTAAAGCAATTGGGAAGCCTAAAACAATGGACTATTTGACAGCTAGAAAATCAAAAGATAATTACTTCATCATCTCACAGCATATGTCCAATGTTATAATCGGACTTTTAGTTACTTGTGGACTATTTTTCGGAATTGCCTATTTAGGTTTTACTTATTTACACTGGGACTGAAAAGAAAATTAAAAATCCATATCTAACAAGGGCCATAAATCATGGCTAACACTGGCCATTTTTTCCTAACTTGAATTAACTAAAAAATGTCTGGCGCCGGCCACAAGACCATAGCCGAGACTGTAGTACTTAGTATAAAAATGCTTGAAATGGATGATGATACTCCACCTTTTGAAGAGTTTGGAGAACTTTTTGACAATCTGGATAATGCAAAAGAGATTCTTTTGAAAAAGAAAGACCTTGACTTAGCTAAGTTTCGTCACCTGATTTCAGACATCTCAGAAATCAACCTCTCACCCGAACCCAAGATTTTAAACCCGCTTGAAGAATTATATTACAACATATTCATTGACAAGAGCAAAAAAATGGAAGTTGAGCGGGCTGAATTTGAGAACTTACTTTCGCTCTATTTTATGCATATTCTAGTTGAAAAGAACATCGCTAGATGGGGTGTTGATAGAAATCCTTTTTCAAAAAATCGCTACAACCTAATAATTGAGTTTAGTAAAGACTATAACACCACGGGAGGTTTTGCCACCGAATTATTTGAAAATGAGGCTGATTTCGGCAGAAATTATTTGGTAAGCCGAATGAGTGAATATGTGAGCCTCTAAAAATACCAAGCGCAACAACGGCTATAATTCACAGCTGCTTTCTTACTAACTTTAAGTTTAAATCTTTAAGGCGGTGGCATTACGAAGGAAATCATAGCCGAGACCGTTGTACGCAATGAAGCCCAACACCGACGAACAATGCTGAGCTTATGGTAACAGAACTATTTTAGGTTCGACCCAAATTTCTATTCCTGATTCAAGTATTTTCTGATTTGATTTCCCGCGAAATCCAACATGCTTTGTGTTGAAGGCAAGTCCGAAAGGACATTCAGTAATCCAAAATCGTGAATGGTTCCATTAAAGCGCACTGTGCTCACTTCTACACCAGCTTGGTCAAGTTTTTGGCCATATGCTTCCGCTTCATCCCTTAATATATCATTTTCGGCTACTAGTAGTACCGCAGGAGCCACTCCTTTAAGCTCATCTATACTTGCCTGCAACGGTGAAGCATATTTTGATGCACGCTCTTCAGGGTTTGTGGTATACTGGTCCCACATCCATTTCATAATAGTTGTAGTAAGGAATCTATCTTTTGCATACGATTTGTAGGATTCTTGTGAAAAAGTAGCATCAGTTACGGGCCAAAGTAAAATTTGTGCTTTAAGGTCCAAAGATGGGTCATCTTTAGCTCTAAGCGCAGTAACAGCACTCATGTTTCCACCAACACTATTGCCAACAATTGCCAATCTATTACTATCAACATTGATTTCAGAGCCATGCACTGACACCCATTGGGTTGCTGCATAAATTTCATTGATGGCCGTTGGATATTGCGCTTCAGGTGATGGTGTATAATTAACAAATACGGCTACCGCACCAGAACGAACTACTAAATCTCTAACTAATCGTTGATGTGTTGGGTAGTCTCCCAAAATCCATCCGCCTCCGTGTATGAAC
>JBCBCD010001344.1:0-1839 GCA_038530915.1 Bacteroidota bacterium | reverse complement strand
CTACACCCTACAGTAGGGTGTAGGGTGTAGGGTGTAGGGTGTAGGGTGTAGGGTAAAGAAATAAATCAAACCCAAATGATAGTCATTAATGGAAGGAAAAATCAATATTGAAACTACTTTACAAATCATCTTTTGGATGCTGCTATCGGTAGCATCCATAAGTTTGATGCGACAAGTGTTTCCATTAGGTGAAGCTATTCTGCGTGGCTTGTTGAATGTCTCTATATGGGTGGGGATTGCCTATTTTAATATTTATGTACTTTTTCCTTTACTCTTTAAAAAGAAAAGATGGATTGTATACTTCTTAGCCTTACTTGGCTTGACAATTGCGGCTATTTTTCTACGTGAAGCTGTTAATGGTATTTTTTTTGAGCGCTTTATCCCCCAAAGAGGTTTTCCAACTCCCAATAGACGGCCACCCTTTTTGATTATTCGAATCTTTCCTGCCTTTCTATTTTCATTACTGATCCTATTTGTTAGTACAGTTTATCAATTAGGTAAAGAGTTTTTTGAGCAAGAAAAAGAATCAGCAAGACTGATTAATGAAAAGGTAACTCACGAGTTGCATTTTCTGCGCTCACAGATCAATCCTCATTTTTTATTCAATGCGCTGAATAACTTACATGCGACTGTACAGCTAAAGCCTCAAAAAGCAGGAGATTACATTCTTAAGCTGGGTGAAATGTTGCGTTATGTATTGGAAGATGGAGTCAAAGAAAAAGTTACGCTAGCAGATGAGATCAAATACCTTGAGAACTATATTTTTTTTCAAAAACAAAAAGATGAAAAGCTTAAAAATGTACAGTTTAATATTACAGCAAGTGATACATTGTCTATTCAGCTAGAGCCTATGCTTTTCATCCCATTGGTTGAAAATGCCTTTAAGCACAATTACCTGGAAAGTATCGAAGACCAATGGGTAAGCATCCATTTATCTGTCAGTAACGATACTGTACATTTAGAGGTCAAAAATAACCTGGGTGAGACTAATTCTAGAAGAGAAGACGGTTTTGAAGTAGGTTTATCCAATATAAAACGACGCTTGGAATTGCGATATCCGGGTTGTCATCAATTGATTACTGAAAAAAGGGCTGATCATTTTTTTGCCAAATTAACATTAACCATATGACTATTGATTGCCTGATCATTGATGATGAACAATTGGCCAGAGACATGCTACATGCTTATGCTGGTAAAATTCCTTATTTAAGAGTTGTGGCCAAATGTAAGAGTGCTAGCGAAGCAGAGCGTTATATGGCAAAACAAAAGATAGACCTTTTACTACTCGATATCAATATGCCGCGTACTAGTGGAATAGAATTCTTACGCAAATTGAAAGTCCCGCCAAAGGTGATTTTTACTACGGCCTACTCCGATTATACGCTTGAAGGTTATGCCTTAGAAGTAGTAGACTACTTGCTTAAACCTATTGGATTTGAACGTTTTCGAAAAGCCATTCAAAGAGCTCAAGACATCATTTCAACGAATGAAAAAGCAAAAGCTTATGATGCGAATCACACTTTTGAAAAGGAGTATATAATTGTTAAAGAAGGGCACAATCACCAAACAGTTTTTCTTAAAGACATTTTGTATGTAATGGCTATGAGGGAATACATTCAATACCATACTACTAATGGCAAGTATATGGAACTAAAATCTATTTCTACTCTTGAAAAAACATTACCAACACAACACTTTTTAAGGATACATAGATCTTACATTGTCGCTAAGTCAGCTGTATTAGGGCATCATCAAAATTCTTTGATTTTAAAGAAAAACCTAAGCCTTCCAATAGGTAAAACTTACAAGCAAAAAGTATTGCAAAGCTTGTTTCAAAAT
>JBCBCD010001343.1:0-1840 GCA_038530915.1 Bacteroidota bacterium | reverse complement strand
GGTTTGGAAAAATTTAATGGCTTCTTGTAAGTTATTGACCGTAATGTTGGCGTGTTCTAAGTAAATCTTTTTGCTCTTCATATTATTTTATGTTTCGTTTTACATGGACAAATATCCCAATAGAAAAGGAGCTATAAAACGAACTTAAGTACGGAGATTTACCTGTACCAAAGTACAGGTTAGGAAGTAAGAAATACTTAAAGGCCTAAAAGGCCCCGCTTTAAACCAATATCAACGGCTTCTGTGCGGTTGGTGGCGTGGAGTTTAGATAGAATGGACGTAATGTGAAACTTTACGGTCCGTTCGGCAATAAAGAGTTGTTGACCGATCTGGTCGTTGGTGAGGCCCTGTTTAATTAGATTTAGCACTTCCAATTCCCGCTTAGTGAGCGGCGTTTCTGGATAATTCAATTCTTGTACCGTTTTGGCTGTTTCTCTTAGCGTGGCTATTTCCCCAAGCAGAGTGTTCAATTGTTTACGAAGATCAATGGCTTGGGCAAGGACTTCGTTTATCTTACGCTTATCCGCTTTGGTACTTTCCAAACAAGTAATGATACTTTCTATTTTAGGATGAAAGACCGCTTCGACAATTCGACGAATGGTACTATCTGTTTCTGCATTTTTATTGGGGTAGGATTGTTGGATACGGGTACGTTGGATGGCTGTCCCCACCAATTCGCTAATGGTATTTAAAATGGTCAATTCCTTTTGACCGAGTTTCCGAGTTTCTTTACTCAGCAAATTCATGAGTCCTACCTTTTGATCTTTGATGATAATCGGAATGGTGGCATGAAACTTCAGTCCTGCTGTGCCATAGCTGATATCCTTTAAGCGAGAGCAGGTAATCTCACTGATATTCATAGCCTGATCAATATCGTCAGATAGGTATTGTTTGATGCAATAACACCAACCTGAAAGTCGTTCGGGGTGCTTACTCAAAGCGGGCGGTAGATTATGAGAGGCGGCTAAATATACGGATTTATTATCCGGTTCCGTCAGCCAGATCCAACCTGTTTCGAGATTCAGGATTTCTGTCGTTTTTTCCAAGGATTTTCTAAGAGCAGCAGGTAGTGAAAACTCTTTGTTAAGATAGCTTGCTATTTCGTATAGGTGGGCAAAATATTGTTTATCATCCATGTTTGTAATTGTAACAATCGTCTCCTTTTGGCTTTAAAATTCTACAACAAAATAGAAGATATTTCAGTACTATTTGCATTTACATAGTTCGCATTCTTGTTCGCTGGCAAAACCTCTTTGGGAGCATCCACTGTAGGCAATTTGTTCGCATTTGTTATCCTCTTTATTGAAAAACCAACGGTTAAATACTGCTTGGCAAAGTTCATTAGTGGGGACGGTTTCGTTACAAGTGTCCAATGTTGGTTCGCAGTCATTTGAACAACTGCTTAGCCCTAACATCAGTGTAAGTGTAATTAATGGAATTAGTATTGTGTTTTTCATGTGTTTAAAAATTGTTTGTGCCTGTTTCATTAGACTAAACCCACTATTATTAATGTAACAATAATAGAAACTCCAACTGTTATCCAACTACTTTTGACGTCAACTTTAAACTCATTCCTTAAATCCTCTTTAAATATTACCCAAAGTGATGCTCCAAACATTGCTACGATGGTCAGATAGATCATTGGATTGGGCTGTGAAAATAAACTTTCGATTTCTTGAATTTCAATTTGAAAATCCCCTGGCGAATAATCATTTAAGTATTCATCATCTTTATCCCATTTCCAAGTTAGATACAACACTCCAATCGAATTTACAATCTTGTAAACGAAGAATGCGCTCATTAAGATCCAACCCATTCTATTTCTTTTCCAAAATAGGAA
>JBCBCD010001342.1:0-1843 GCA_038530915.1 Bacteroidota bacterium | reverse complement strand
GTATGGGCTGAAAAGATGGCTTCAAAAGCTTAAATAATTTATTTCACAGTGTATTAAATTACAGTGTACTAAATATACGAATTAGAGATTAATTAGAAGCATTTAAAAGTTCAATAGCTTTAGGCAAGTTAAACTCGTACATGAAGGAAAAGATGCCAGCTGTATTGGTCCCACAGAAGTGACGGTTGGAAATTCTTTCATTGCCAACACAAAAGCCTCTCCGGCACTACCTACACCTTCATTGGTTAATTAGATGCCAGGTTTTAAAAACTTTGCGGTGGCATATACTTGCTCTGGTTCGATATAATGTGCAGTCAACCTATCAAACTCATTGTATTCAACTGTAGGAATTCTGCTTTGCGTGTATCTACATAGAGTCCTGTTTTCTGTAAATCGAGCAGCTACATCCTGGGAAAACTCCGCATAGCCTCCTCTATGGAGTCTTACATCTACAATTAAACCATCAAGGTCTTTGAAGTCTTCAAAAATGGCGTTTAAATCTTTGCGGATTTGGATAAAGTCTAGTCCTGTGTAGGATTCTTCAGTTGGGTCAGATCGAAGAAATTTGAAATATATGTTACAACCTTAGGAAAGGGTTTTTACTTTCTCATTAATAATTTTACTAATCAGTTTGGCTTGATCAGCTATCATGAAATGACCTCCATTTTCAATCTCAATTACATCTTCATATTGCATAGGAGGTAATATTTTATCAATTTGACCACAAATCTTAACACAATTGCTAATCAGTTCTTCATTTTTCCATTTCGTCAACTCTCCTATTGCCCATTTTGAAAAGCTCAAGTCTGTATCAATTAGAATTTGCCTCAGTAATACTTTGTCTTCTGCATTGAACATATATTCGGCAAAAAAAAGAGGTGGCTTAGCCAAAAACTCTGGCATAACGTAAGGGATTCCAAGTTTACCTATCCATCTGTACAATAATGGAATATCATGCTTTGTTGCAGCTGAAGAAATCAGAATGGTCAAAGCAGGATTCAGCCGCTTACTTATTTCAACAGCCACTAAACCACCAAAACTTACTCCTATGAGAACAAATGGTTCTCGTTGATCAATTATATCGGCCAATCGCATGGAATAGGCTTCTAAAGGTTCTTTAGGTTTTGGCTCTATCCATTCTATAAATTGAAATTCATAATCAAACGAAAGTCTTTCGAATACTCGTTTGTCTGCACCTAAACCACTTATGCCGTAAATTTTCATTTAGTCTTGATTCTTATAAAGACTTCCATTTAGATATTTCAGACCGGAGTCACAAGCAATTGTTACTACTGTATGTCCTTCCCCCAATTCTTTGGCAAGTTGAAGTGCCCCCACTACATTAAGGCCGGTAGATGTTCCGGCAAATATTCCTTCTTCTTTTGCCAATCTTTTCACCATTAATCGAGCTTCTGCTTCCTCAATGGCTCTAACTTCTTTAACACGATTTAAATTTAAAAGTGGTGGTACAAACCCCACGCCAATACCTTCTACAGAATGGGTTCCTGCTACGCCTGTAGATACAACTGCTGAAGATGCAGGTTCAAATGCTACAATGGATGTATCTATATTTTGTAAAGCATGAGCCACTCCCATCAACATCCCAGCTGTTCCAATAGCCCCACAAAACACATCGATGATTTGAGGTACTTGATTTAATAATTCTTCACCGATTTTAGCATATCCAATTAATTCATCTGTATTATGAAATTGATTGGTAAAGTAGGTATTCTCTTGTTCTGCCAGTTGATTGGCCTTGGCAATTAGCCTCGGTAATAGATCTTTCGTGATCTTCCCTCCTTCACTGGGTATGATTTCCAAGTCAGCACCAAAAGCCTTCATG
>JBCBCD010001341.1:0-1846 GCA_038530915.1 Bacteroidota bacterium | reverse complement strand
TAGATTCCTTAACTGCATGTGCACCTGCTGAATTGTTTTTTAGAAACACAACCGAAGGCGCCAATAGGTATTTTTGGGATTTTGGCGATGGTACAACTTCTACGGATGTGAATGGCCAACACAGCTATGCTAACCCGGGAGCCTATGATGTAAAACTGATTGCTTTCTTTGATGATGTTTGCGTTGACAGTTTTGAGTTGTTTAGACCTCTCAGAGTATTGCGCTCCCCCATGGCTTCTTTTTTCTTTCAGGAAAGAATGACAACGGAGCCAAGTGGTATTTTTGAATTTATAAATACCTCCAGAAATGCCAGCAGTTTCCTATGGGATTTTGGTGATGGAAATACAAGTGAAAGTAATAATGCAATTCACCGCTATTTTACCAATGGACCAAAAGAAGTGAGTTTAACTGCATTTGGAGCCAATGGATGTACTGATGATACTGTCCAAATTATAGATCCTGCTTTTTTAGGTTATTTATATGTACCTAATGCTTTGTCACCAGACTTAGGTACTGGAGACTCAAGAATTTTCTTACCCAAGGGAGTCGGTTTAAAAGACTACCACCTTAAAATATATGCAGCCAATGGGGAGTTGATCTGGGAAACCACCTTATTAACAGATGGCCAACCTGCCGAAGGGTGGGATGGTACTAAAGAGGGTAATCCCCTCCCACAAGACACTTATATTTGGGAAATTGATGCCGTTTTTGAAAATGATAGAAGCTGGCAAGGGGTAGAAAAACCCAATGGAAGGTTTCAGAATGTTGGTACCCTTTTGTTGTTGAGATAGAATAATAGTTGAGCGAAAAAAGCAAAGCTTTTTTCGCTCAACTAAACCTACTTTTTTAGCTACTTAGTACTATATTCCTAGCAATGACATTATAACTTTGAAGGCCGGCTAGTACATTATTCCAGGCGGTAGATCCATTAGGTCTAAGTTTCTGAAAGTTTTGATTGATTTTCTTTGCAAAAAGTGCACCCGGTTCGTCAAAACTGTATTTCAACGCCCCTTCAAAATCAACTATTAATTTGATTACTTTCATAAGACCGGATTCAGTTGTATTCAATGCTTTGGCATTGACCATGATGCGATTAAACAGCATTTCAGCCTGATCTTGTGTTAAAACATGGCTAAATAAGACCAGCATATTGGTTTCAAAATCGACTGCTAATTTCTTGTGCGCATTAAAGTCATAGGCACAGCAATGACCGTTGATATCGTCCCACAGGTATTCGTTGAAGTCATATGTTGCCAATTCATACCAACTAATTACTTCAGAAATATCTTTGCGAATGACACCTCCTATATTGATCAGACATTCTAATGCCTGAATAAAACATGCATTTACCTCAGGTAAAGCTACTTTCCCTTCATTGCCCAATAAATAGGTATCTTGGATATGAAAAGCATCAATTATCTTTTTGGTAAGGTCACAAACGACGGTATAATTTTCCTTTAAAAAGTTGAAAGACCTTTCATCTTGTGGATGTAATTGATAAATGTTCCAAAGTGAAATGGCATGGACCGGAGCCATAGCTTCCCCTTTCTTTGATTGCAATGGAAAAAGGAGTTGTAATTCTTCAGTTTGGGCTTTAAACTGAGAAATGCCTTCTTCCAAATTATTAGAACTATTACCAATGGTCGACATAGTCAATCCTATAAGCGATTGAGCGACGGTAAATGTAGGATTAAGATCCTGAGTTGTACTTATAATTGCATTTAGCATAACCTTAGGGATAAATTTAATAAACCTTAGTACTTGAATACACTGTAATCTAAATTTATTAAAATTTTGAATCCATCTTTTTACACTATATTTCGTTACGTACTCACTTTCATAGCTA
>JBCBCD010001340.1:0-1848 GCA_038530915.1 Bacteroidota bacterium | reverse complement strand
GCTCTTTTTCGGGTTACTGACGCATAATAAGATTCTATTGGACTCACATCCTCCACCGGAGCATCCGTACCATTCGCAATCACGACACCGGCATCTAAAAGTGAACGCCAAGGATAAGCACCCAGCTTAGCTCGCATAAAGCCCAATCTTTTTACTACAAAGGGTGCATCAGAAGTACAATGAATGCCTTGCATAGAGGCAATAATACCACGCTGTTTAAATCTTGGAATATCTGCAGTATCAATATGTTGAGCATGTTCCACTCTCCAGCGGTGGTCGCTTGCAGAGTCTTTCATTATTTGTTCTTCAAAAATATTGAGTACTTCCCTATTCCCTCTATCACCAATCGCATGTACACAATATTGTAATCCATTGTCCCAAGCTACGTTTGCCCATGTTCTTAAAGTATCAATTGGAGTAGTATTTTTTCCATAGGAATTTGGTTTGTCATCGTAAGGATGCAACATCCATGCTCCAAATGCACCAAGTGCACCATCCATATATCCTTTTATAGCTCTTACCGTTAGGAAGTTTTTCCCTACACCTATCTTTGGAAAATTGGAGGCTTTAATTTTCAATTGTGGATCTCTACCACTAATCATCACCCACAAACGAATATCTAACTCACCAGTAGTGGCCAATTCTTCATACCAATCTATTTCATTAAATCCCGAGCCTGCATCTTGAAAAGAGGTTATCCCATTTTCAAGGCATTCCTTTTCAGCCATATCAATACCATCCAACCATTGTTTCTTTCTCTCTTCCTCTGTTAAAGTTGCTACATAATCATTGTAATGACTTGTTATCAAACTCATAGCAGTTTCTTCAAAAACACCTATGGCCTGTCCTCTGGAATCTCTTACAATTTCTCCACCGGCTGGGTCAGGTGTCTCAGCTGTAATACCTGCTAGCTCCATTGCCTTTGCATTGGCAAACAAGGAGTGTCCACTGGCATGTCTCAAAACGACTGGATTATCAGGAGAAATAGCACTCAAATCATCATGATATGGATAACCCAACACTTGACGACTTAATGGAGTATCCCACTTTTCCTGATGCCATCCTCTTCCGGTCACCCATTCTCCCGGCTCTATTTCATCCACTCTGCCCTCAACCATACTTACTATTTCTTCCCAATTTTTTGATTTCAAAAAATTGAGGTTCAATAAGCTACTACCCAAGCCTGAAAAATGACCATGCCCTTCAATAAAACCAGGCATGACAAACTTTCCGCTCAAATCTATGACTTCAGTAGAATCATTTATCAATGCTTTCACATCATCATCACTACCTACCATTAAAATTCGATCTCCCTTAATTGCAATTGCTTGTGCTTTTGGTTGGTTCTCATCAACGGTATGAATGTTTCCATTCATGAGTATCATATCAGCGACTTCATCGACTTTAGATGAAGTCTGTTGACCATCCTGAGAGCAGGATAGCAATAGTAGCAGCATAAAGCTGCATAACATCATACTAATCTTAAATTTCATAACTTGTTAATGTTAGATGCAGTTAAAAAACTATTGGTTTATAAAATAAGTAAAAGTCCTACGCTACAAATTTCATTTTATTCATTGATTCGACAGGAGAAGTAATCAGGATTGTTATATTTGCGCCATAATCCTCAATCTTTCAATTACTTACTCGCCAATTGGTGAGTTGGGGACATATCTAATACATCAAACAATACTATAAACATTCAGGAAAAAGATAAAAAAGCTAGCTCTAAATATACAATTTAGTTTGGGCTACACAATTTATTATACCCTTTTAAAAACCATCATTTGAAGTTAAGTGGTTGGACAAAATAATTATCACTTTATGATGTCATCTTTTTGAGCTGCT
>JBCBCD010001339.1:0-1853 GCA_038530915.1 Bacteroidota bacterium | reverse complement strand
ATTACCAACATTAGGTAGTGAATTTTTAATAAATTGCTAGTACAACAATCAATGAATAAAAATGGCATACGACGAATACCTGGGAGACCGAATCAAAAGAACCCTTCATGATATGAGAACTGATTTTGAAGTCCGCAAAATGATGGGAGGCTTAGTATTTATGGTGGATGAAAAGATGTTTTGTGGCATTCATATTGATAAAAAATACGGTGATAGCCTATTGATGGCCAGAATAGGTCCAGATCAATATGAAAAAGAGATTCATAAAGAGGAATGTTTGCCAATGGATTTTACTGGCAGGCCTATGAAAGGGTACATTTATGTGACTCCTGATGGCTTTGACCTGGATGAGGATTTGGCTTTTTGGCTACAATTGTGCAATAACTTTAATCCTTTGGCAAAGTCGAAAAAGAAAAAACAGAAATAGCTTTCGCAATTATTGCTATTTTCGAAGCAGCTATCAAATAATATTAATCGTTATTATATCCTAACTACAGATTTGCCATAATTTCCCTTGCTTTGGTCAACAACTTAAAAAGCGACTTTTCATAATCTACTTCCACTAAAAGATTTAAATTTAGTATTACTCAATTTTTTAATTCCAAAATCCATACAGAATGAAAAACATTCTACAAACGTTTTTGGCACTTATGTGCTTAGTCCTTTCTTTTTCTTTAAATGCTCAAATTACCATCACAGCCAGCAACATTGGGGATTTCTACAAGATTGATAATCAATGGGTGACTGTTTCAGATACTACTGATGCTACTTACGACATTGGTAGCTTGGGTGGAGGCAATAGCTGGGATTTTACAGGATGGAGTGGTTCCTTTGTTTCAGGTTTCACAATAGTTGACCCTGCTGAAACACCTTATGCGAGCGATTTCACAAATTCTAACCTTGCTACCTTTATAGATTTAAGTTTTGCAGGAGCAACTACTGAATCTTATAGTTTTTTTAACCTCCAAAATGATAACATCAGCATTTTAGGATCTGCATCTAATTCTGATGTAGGAGGCTTTGAGACAACTACTATTTCTACTAACACCCCTAGTCAGGTTGAATTTACTTTACCCCTTACATTTGGTGACTCTTGGTCTTATACTGGTACAGAAAGAACCGAAACAACGTTTAGTGGGCAAGAGCTTCCTCCAAGTGAGTCAAATGTGAGACAAGTTAATAGTGTAGATGCCTATGGTACCGTCACCTTCCCTGATGGGAGATCAGCTGCTTGTTTGAGGATTAAACAAGTTGAGACAGATTCTTCTGAAATAGTTCCTGGTTTTCCGACAGTGTCTACTGTTGTGAGTTATATTTTCATGACAGCTAGTGGCGAAAGTATGATCATCAATATCAATGGCGCCGATGAAAATACTCCTGAAGAAGGAGAAGCTAGCGGGTTGTTATCTTGGACCGGAAACATCACTATTTCCAACACAGAGGATCTTAAAGCCAAAGGCTACGACCTTAAAGCTCCTTTTCCAAATCCAGTTTTGTCAAGCAGTACCATCGACTATACTTTACCTGAAAGTACGCGAATGGAGCTTGACCTTGTCAACATCAATGGGCAAGTTGTCAGAAAATTGTCCAACGGCCAACAAGCTGCCGGTGATTATAGATTGGAACTGAAAAAAGAAGATTTAGCAGCAGGTATTTATCTAATACGTTTACAGGTTGAAGGAGGTGCTTTAAGCCAGAGACTCATTATCGCTCAATAATTCGTTTAGGTGTTTAAAAACATTTGCTTTCTTAGCTGGACTTTCGCAAAATGCGAAAGTCCAGCTAAGAAAGCAATATCAAATATTCTTTTGTGAGCGTAGCGTTTTTGTTCTAATCAAGACGCGAAGGACGCA
>JBCBCD010001338.1:0-1855 GCA_038530915.1 Bacteroidota bacterium | reverse complement strand
CTCAGAACGAACTTTCCTTCTTGTGTCTATCAAGTTCTGTTGGAGCAGAATATTTTAAAGACTCAAAGCCAAAATCTAAAAAGGAGACTAAAAAACGCAAAGCTAGCTTAAAAATAAAGGAGAGTATTAAATTAACTATCCCTGAACCTTCCGGCATTAGTTTTTCTTCAAATGGTCAACATCTATATATAGTTAGTGATAAAGGAAAGTTATATAAAACTGATCTTTCAGGAAATGTTATCAAGAAAGCTAAATATCGTGGTTCTGATTTTGAAGGAGTATGTACAAAGGGAGGTAAAGTGTTTGTTGTAGATGAAACGCTTCGCCAAATTCTTGAGTTTGATTCTGAAAGCTTAAAACTAAAAGAATCTCAACAGTACGTCTATAACGGTGCTACCAATAGATCCTGGGAGTCGATTGTTTTCGATCCTAATTCTGAACGATTATTGGCTTTCACTGAAAAACTTCCTGTGTTAATGTTTGAGTTTAACAAGGGTTTGGAGCAAAAAGCCGTCCATCAGATCAATAAAATTAAAGAAATTGCTGGTGCCACTTACCACAATGGCTTGATCTGGGTAGTAAGTGATGAAGACCGTACCGTTTATGCGCTTAGTCCAAAATCACTTAAAATAAAAAAGTCTTGGAAAATTCCGGTTCTGAACCCGGAAGGCATTACTTTTAGTCCTAACGGAACGCTATGGATAATCAGTGACGCCATGGCAAAAATTTACAAATTTGATGTACCGGATTAATGAAATGGACAACTATTGCCTTTTGTTTCATTCCATGGACGTATGCTATAACTCAAACCACATTTTCTAGCGGAAATCATGTTTTAGAAATGACGGGGATAATCAACACTTATCTCAGTTATTTCGATAGGAATGCAGAAGAGGACCAATTTGGTTTTGAGCTTCGAGATGTTCGATTTTTGCTTTCGGGAGAGCATTATCCAGCTTTTAAATATCAAATAATGGTAGATTTTGCGGACCTGGGTTCATCGGATTCACTTGAAAATTTTCTCCAAGATGCATACGTAAACATAGATTTACCATCCAAATTTGATTTGTTTGTAGGCTTTCAAAGAATGCCTTTTGGCCGTAATAGTAATGTTTCAACCTTTTCCTCTGTTTTTCATGAAAGGCCTTTTATTAGTGGTGGTAGCCTTTATTACAGGCGTAACCTAGGATTGGTAGTACGAAAGAAATTCATGGATGACCTCATTAATCTTCATGTCGGTCTTTTTAATGGAGGAAATAGTCTAAGACTTAGGGATTCCAAATCCAATACTATGTCATTTGTATTCAGGACAGATCTCTCCTTTCCTACCAAAATCCTTTATGAAGAGGTTGACGTCCGACTTACACCAGTCCCTTTATTCTCTATAGGATTAAACACCATGTTTACCCAGCACGAAAGAGAAGTCGAGCAAAATTTTTTCCCCATTGAAATAGATGGGCAAAAATGGATTTCCGCAATTGATTTGGCCTTTTTCTTTCAAGGTTTTTCGTTCCAATTGGAAGCTACGCAATCATGGGCCAATAGGAATAATTCAGCGACTCAGGATTTGGCTGATGCGTTTGAAAGTTACGGACTGCATTTTTCCACCAATTATTTCTTCAAAAATATAAACTCTTTATTGTCATTCCGGTATGAGATATTCAATCCGGATAATTCTAGGTACGATCATGATTTTCAATCCATTTCTGTAGGTTTTAATTTTCTCGTCAATCAAAGCCATGATCAAGTTTTCAGAGCTGAATACCGACACTTTTTTGAAGACAATAATGATACTACTTTCAGTAATTCAAGAGAGGTTCATTTAGGATTTCAATTTCGTTTCTGAGGAAGTTTG
>JBCBCD010001337.1:0-1858 GCA_038530915.1 Bacteroidota bacterium | reverse complement strand
TGATGAGTTTCCGATTGCCGATAAGGATGTACACATTGTCGCAATGGATGGTTTTATAGATTCTTTGGTTGTTGAGGTAGAAAAAGGAATCATTCATGAAAATCAGGAATATTTGAATGTGCTGGGGAATGTACCTTTCACACTTGCAGGACAAGGTACAGAACGATTGGTACTTGTCAATTCAAATCAACTTCCAAGTGATAGTTTGCTTAATGCAATTGCTCAAATCCGATTTGTGATAGATGCAGATCAACCACAAAGTGGAGAAAGAAAATTGGTTACGCATCTTTACAAAAATGGTAAGGCTAGTGACCCGGCGATGACTTTCATCCAAGCCAATTTTGATGCTCGTCCTAGTGCAGGAGAAGACGCCTTTGTAGAAGTTTGTGAGCCCTTTAAGATCAACTTATTTGAAGAGTTAGGAGGTGAGCCTCGTCCTTTTGGTCGATGGGAGCCAGAATTGACCGATATAGCAGGACCTAATTTCTTTAGTACCTTTATAGACTCATCAGGGACTTACAAATACATCTTGGAAGAAGGAGGCTGTCAACCAGATACAGCAGAAGTAGAAGTTTTAGTTTACAGAGATCCTTATATTGGATTGGGGACAAAAGAAAGCCCTATTCGAGATACTACCCTATGTCAAGGGGATAGTGTAGTATGGGATCTAAGATATCCGGGCAGTATTTCTTATTTTTTACTTCCCAATCGCACAACAGATAGCATTCAAATCATTAAAGAACCTGGATTTTATTTCGCAGAAGCTCGAAATGCTGTCGGCTGCGTTTTTGGAGCTCCTTTATCAGTTCGATTCAGAGAAGAATCTTCCACACAAACGAGTAGCCAAATTACCCACTGTTCCACTACGCCATTGATCTGGAATGGCCTCAATATAAGTCGAGATACGACCATTTGCGAAGTTTACAATGCAATAAATGGTTGTGATTCGACTCATTGTATTGACTTTACAGTTGACCAAATAGCTCCTCAAGTAGAAGAAGCTAGTATCTGTCAAGGGAGAAATTATTCCTATAAAGGAAAGCTTTTAGATGAACCGGGTATCTATTTTGATACAATAAGTTTAGGCAATGGATGTGAACAGATTAATCAGTTAGAACTTACCGTAAATCCCAGCTATCAAATTCCTATTGAAGCCACTATTTGTCCTGAAGGCTCATTTAGCATTGGACGTTTTGTATATGATGAAGCAGGAGATTATACGATTAGATATAAAACTGCTGAGGGCTGTGATAGTGTATTAAACATCAATATTAAGGTCGTCAATAATGTTTCGTTCAATCAGGTAGAATTGAATACATGTGCCGGAGATTCTATTTTATGGGGAAACCAATACTATACTGCAGATACTTCTGAATGCATCACCTTTACAGATGTAGAAGGCTGTGATTCTATAGTTTGTGCTGATATTCGATTTTCCACTCCGCAAATGCAATTTGAAGAATTAAATGTATGTGAAGATTCCACTGGTCTAAGCTACCCATATCCTTCTGAGGGTTTATATCAAGATACAGTAGTACTAGAAGATGGTTGTTTAGCTATACGTAGGAGGGATTTTAAGATTAGACCTATTTATAATATACAGTTGGATACTACCATCAAAGAGAATACTTCTTTAATGGTTGGTAATTTTGAATTCTTTGAAGCTGGTTCATATGAACTGCCATTCCAAAGTCAGTGGGGCTGTGATAGTCTTATACAACTCAATCTTACAGTAGAGCAAATCACTCAAACGCATGAATTAGAAATTGATGATCAATATTATGCGCCCAATATCATTAAACAATCAAATGGAGATCGCTTTTTTCTTGCTTCCAGTAAAGGCCAAACAGGAGTAATT
>JBCBCD010001336.1:0-1863 GCA_038530915.1 Bacteroidota bacterium | reverse complement strand
CCCAAAAGAAATCGGGACAATCAATCGATCTATTTTAGGCGAGCTTGCTGCTTTATCTCTTACTTTTTGTACCGCTCTTTTTAATTCTTCAACATCTATTGGTTTTAAAATATAATCCAATGCACCTTCTCTGAAAGCACGAATGGCATATTCTTCATATCCACTTACAAAAATGACTTCAAAAGGTAGAGTCGGCAACTCTAGCAAAATATCAAAACCTGTTTTTTGATCCAGCCTGACATCTAGAAAAACGACATCTGTTTGCGTTTGTCTTAAAGTTTCAATCGCTTCTTGGGCCGTCCAACACTTGGCTATGATTTGAACATCAGGACAATGCTCTTGTAGCTTCAACTCAAGCGCCCGCATGCCTCTTTCTTCATCTTCAACTAGTACTGCTTTAAGCATCATGTATTGTTTTTTACTTCCTTGGGTAAATAAATCATGACTTTGGTACCGATACCTTTATCATGCTCATCGTAAAGATCTATAATTTCAAGTTTTGCATCTTTAATTTGTTGCAGAGCCTTAATGCGTTCATTGGTGATTTTCATTCCCCAGGATTGCCATTCGATAGATTGTTCTGACCGAATGGCCTTAGCTTTTTCACGACCTATGCCATCATCCTCGATGATGCATACCAAATGTTCCTTACTTTGATTGGAAATAGCAACCGTCAAATTTCCTGGTGAACGATCCGGTTTATTTAGAATCCCATGCCAAATGGCATTTTCTACGAATGGTTGCAAGATGAGAGAAGGTACCATTTGATGGACCAAATCTATAGAGGCATCTATGTCCCAGTGAATCATCAATCGATCCCCCAATCGCAATTTTTCGAACTTGAGATATCCCTTAAGAATCTCAATTTCATCATGCAAAGAGATATAAGACTTTTTAGAACTATTGAGGATATTCCTGCAAAGACGACTGAAGCCTACAATATAGTTCGAGGCTTCTTCTTTACGGCCTTCCATGATCAAGGAGTCTATGGCGTTCAAAGTATTTGAGATGAAATGAGAATTCATTTGTGATCGCAAAGCTTCCATTTTGATATCAAATTGTAGCTTGAGATTCTTAATTTTTTGCTGTTGGGAGTAAAATAGTAGTCCAAATGCCACTAAAATAAGTAGTGCTGTGAAAAGATAAATGACCCTTAAACGGGCTTGTTTTTCTTGCAGAATATTCTGCTCATTTTGATCTATTAATAATTCTTCTCTCTTTTGCTGAACGACTTTCAAAGAATCATAGCTGGTAAGATATCCTTCGCTTAAGGCAGACATAATGGCCTTATCTTCTTTGATGCTACCCATTTCAAATAGTTGTGCAATAGTAGTTGAGACTTGCGGAAGGATGGAAATGTTTTTCTCCTTTATCGCATTTTGAATCGTTTGTCGATAGTAATTTGCAGCCAGATTAACCAATGAGTCATATCGTATGGGCTCTTCATCGTAGAGATACAAAGCCAGATTTTGATGATTCGCTCCCAATTGATACAACATTCGTGATCGGGAAGAGCAACCCAGACTGTCTGCTCGCCGTAGCAACTGATTACTTTGATGGAGTTCAGGATAGTCTGGTTGTTGCAATGCTTTTTCGGACAGATTATTGGCCCATTCTAAGTATACATCACCAAGCAACGAGTTATTGTTTCTTGCCCATTTTAATGCTTTTTGAAAGAAAAGGGAAGATTCATCATAAGCTTCCAGCGTAGTAGCCAGCATGGCTCGATTCATATACACCAAGGCAATGCGCCTATTATTGGCCATCGAGTTGGATGCATACTGCTCAATGGCTTTATTGTAGTAAGTTATGCAGGAATCGGCTTGATCATTGATAAAAAAATGATTGGCTCTCAATCGAAAA
>JBCBCD010001335.1:0-1875 GCA_038530915.1 Bacteroidota bacterium | reverse complement strand
AGCCAGGTTACCTTATGGAGATTTTGATCAAACTCTAGTAGGTACGCGTATTCGCTTCAATGCTTCTCCGGATTTGCAGTTGAATACTTTCATCCAATACGATACGGATACTCAAAGCCTGGGTATCAATGCCAGAATCCACTGGATTTACCATCCTCAGGGTGAGATTTTCTTAGTCATCAATCACAATACATTGAATGCAATGGAGAGGTGGGATTTGATCAGCCAGCAGGTGTTGTTGAAGGCGAGGTATAATTTTAGGTTGTAGCAAAAAGAATTTTCATACAGAATAGTACAGAACAAACAGTTGAGGGATAAAACTTACTTTTATTAGTCATCTTAAATTTTCAAATGAAATGACCCATAAAGTAGAAGACCAACTTTCCCGAATCTTTTTATTGCTTCTTTTTCTTATGCCTACAATGGTTAATGGGCAAGTGTTGCAATACAAAAATCCTATTATAGCTGGTTTTAATCCTGATCCGTCTGTCTGTAGAGTAGGAGATGATTATTATTTGGTAACGAGTACTTTTGAATACTTTCCCGGTGTGCCAGTTTATCACAGCAAAGATTTAGTGAATTGGAAAATGATAGGACACGCTTTGCATCGACCTGAACAATTAGATCTTGATGATGTAGCTTCTACGGCTGGCATTTATGCGCCAACTATTCGTTATCATGACGGTACTTTTTACATGATTACAACCTTGGTAAGTAGGCGCGAAGGAACAAGACCTAAAGGAAATTTCATTGTCACTGCTAAGAATCCGAGTGGCCCCTGGTCTGACCCTCATTGGATCGAAGGTGCTAATGGTATCGATCCTTCTTTATTTTTCGATGAGGATGGGAAGGTTTACTATTGTGGCAATGGGACTCCTAGAGACAAAGTCGATAAACATCACCGACATATTTGGATTCAGGAGATTGATTTAAATACATTTCAGCTAAAAGGTAAAAAAGGATATTTAGATGCTAAAAAATACTTTGAAGAAGATATTATTGGATCTCCATTAGCGTTTGAAGCACCGCATATTTATAAAAAAGGAAATGTTTATTATCTGTTGCTGGCTCATGGCGGAACAGGGATGGGCCATGCAGTCTCTATTTGGAAATCAGATTCACCCTATGGTCCGTGGAAAGATAACCCAAATAATCCTATTCTTACCCATCGAGGATATGCTGCTTCTGGAATTAATGCAACCGGGCATGCTGATGTTTTTCAGACACAGAATGGAAGCTGGTGGGCTGTTTTTTTGGCAGTTCGATCAAATGACCGTAAACAAAACGTGATGGGACGGGAAACCTTCTTGGTGCCAGTTGATTGGTCTGGAATGTGGCCTGTTTTCAATCCTGATGGAGAAATAGGGCGGACAGCCTTTGAGCACCAAGCACCAACTCTTTTCAAAGGAGAGCAAGCTGACTTTAACTTTGAAGATGATTTTGAAAAAGATCAGTTAGATTTGGCATGGAGCACACCGCGGACACCTCGCTCAATATGGTGGGATCTAACATCCAAAAAAGGGAAATTGAAGTTACAACTCAGACCAGAAGAGATTGATCAATTTCAGCAACCTTCATTTTTGGGTATTCGGGTACCCTCTATGCAAATGGAAGCTCAAATTTCTTTGAATTTTAGACCTAGTGAGAAATGGGAGTGTGCCGGTCTAGCTTTAGAACGTGGTCATGAAGCCGAATGGACTCTTGTCAAAGAGAAAAAAAACGGGAAAATGATCATTAGTGCCTATCACGATGGGAATAATAGGGTTGGGCAGTATCAATTAAAATCGAAGAGAGAGATCCAATTAAAAATGCAGTTGGATCATTTTCACCCATTCTCTCTTTCTTTCTTTGACAAAAAAGGATAGTTTAAAATGA
>JBCBCD010001334.1:0-1879 GCA_038530915.1 Bacteroidota bacterium | reverse complement strand
ATACCTTACTAGAAGCAAAGTTGACCAATGGTAATAACGAAATATTATTAGCCAATAGAAGTGGATATGCCATACGTTTCAACGAAGTAAAGGTTAGGGCCATGGGACGTACTGCCGCAGGTGTGCGTGGAATGGCACTATCCCAAACCGGTGATTTGGTGATCGGTATGATCTGCATTGATCCTGCAGATACGGAAACTAGCATTTTGGTCGTTTCAGAAAATGGCTATGGCAAACGCTCCGAATTCGCTGAATACCGGGTGACCAACCGTGGTGGAAAAGGAGTAAGGACTCTGATGCTCACTGATAAAACGGGTGCCTTGATTGCCATTAAAGCAGTAAAAGAAGAAGATGATTTAATGATTACCAATATGTCTGGTGTAATGATTCGGATGAACGTCAGCGATATCCGCGTCATGGGCCGTGCCACGCAAGGCGTTCGCGTGATGAGGCTTGGTGAAGGGGATGCAATTGCTGATATCGGAGTCATTAGAAAGAGTGCAGAAGAGGAAGATACAGAAGAAATTGATTTTACGGAAGAGGAATAAACTGAACTTAAGTAATAGCTTTAACTAACTTTAAGGATTCATTTCCAAATTTTAAATTTTTATTAATATTCAAAAAAGACAGCAATCGTCTTAATAGAGAATCAAACAAAAAAAATGATTATGAAAAAGCTGATATTCGGTTTTATCGCGATGTTATTGGTCCTTGGCGTTCAGGCACAGGACGTAAAAAAAATGCTTAAAGAACCTAAGAAAGCATTTAGTGCCTATCGTGTAGACAATGCGAAAAAGGATCAAATGAAAGTTGCGGTTGATAAGATAGAGGAAATTGTAGGCATGGATGTTCCTGCGGAATTGAAGGCTGATGTTTACCTCTTACGTGGAGATATTTACAATGAAATTGCTAATCAGATCAATAATTCTAAAACTTTAGGTTTGAATACTGCGGAAGGTCTGCCAGATGTAAAACATCCAGAAGTTCTTGCTTTCAAATCTTACAAGATGGCTTTGGATAACCAAGTTAAGAAATTCCATGCGAACAAGTCTTTGGAAGGTCTTCGTGCAGTTCAGAATTACCTGAGTGAAATGGGAATTCAAGCCTATACGTCACAAGATTACGCAGGTGCCTTCACTGCTTTCCAAAATATGCTTGATGCAGATGCTATCCTAAAAGAAAATGGCCAAGAAAGTGCACTAAGTTCAGACGAAATGGTAAACAATCAGTACTATCTAACTGGTTTGGCTGCCTTCAGTTCTGGTAAGAAAAGTGTCGCCAAAGAATATTTCACTAAGTTATACAATGATGGTACAAAGGAGCCTGCGGTTTACGAGTATCTTTACAAAATGGAATCTGAAGACTCAAATCCTGAGGCAGCTTACAAATATTTAGAAGAAGGTCGTAAAAAATTTCCAGATGAAATCAGCTTACTTTTTGCAGAAATTAACCACTTCTTACAATTGGGTAAGTCTGATGAGTTGATTGATAAAATCCAACAGGCAATTGAAGCAGAGCCAGAAAACGTATCTCTTTACAACGTATTGGGTAATACCTATGATGGCTTGAACCAAGCTGCTGCTAAAGAAGGTGATATAGAAAAAGCTAATGAATACCTAGAATTGGCTTTTGGACAATTCAAAAAAGCTTTTGAAATTGACCCTAAGAATACGACTGCAGTCTACTCTATGGGACAATTGTTCTACAACCGTGCAGCGGTAAAAACGCAGGATTTACAAAAATATGCTTCTGATTATTCTAAAGAAGGTATGAAGAAGTACGAAGAAGCCCGTGAAGCGGTTTTTGAGGAATTCAACAAAGCACTTCCTTTCTTCCAAAAGTCAGAGTCTTTGAATCCTAACGATAACAATACTTTGAT
>JBCBCD010001333.1:0-1879 GCA_038530915.1 Bacteroidota bacterium | reverse complement strand
GGTGCATTCAAATAAAGATATTCGTACTTGTAGCTTCGCCAAAAACGCTCAATAAAGATATTATCAATGGCTCTTCCTTTTCCATCCATACTTTGGTTGATGCCATTATCAGCCATTGCCTGTATCCAAATATCTGAAGAAAATTGACTGCCTTGATCGGTGTTAAAAATGTCTGGCGTTGGATACCAAAAGATACACTGATTAAAAACATATTTACACCAATTCGCAGTCATCGCGTTAGCAATATCCCAGGCTAAAATAAACCTGGAAAACAAATCCATAATGGCAAACAGATACATGAATCCTCGTTTTAAAGGGATATAAGTGATATCTGCTACCCAAACCTGATTGGGTGAATTTACCTCCAGATCTCTAAGCAAATAAGGAAACTTAGGATGAGCAGGATTTGATTTACTTGTATATGGACGGCCCTATAGCTCTGATATCCATTAGTTTATAGAGCCTTCTAACCCGTTTTTCATTGATCGCACGCAAGCCTAAACCATTGAGATAGTTCGTCATTCTTGGCACGCCAAAAAATGGAGTACGCTGGTATTGTTGATCTATCAGCTTCATCAAATAAAGGTTAAACGGATGCTCTCCTTTAGCCTTATAGTATTTTTTATTGCGACTGACCTGAAGCAACGATGCCTGTTGGCGAATGCTCAGCTTGTGATCTGCATCTAACAAATCCTGATGCTTCGTAACTGGCATTATAAGAGCTTTTTTTTGAGAAAGTCTAACTCCATTTGTAGTTGACCAATTTTGGCGTAAAGCTCCTTTAAGTTGACGGATTCTTTATCTTCATTGCTTTTATTAGGTGCCTTTAAATAGTGTGTCGCGTTATCTAAAAATTCGCTCTTCCATTTTGATATTTGGTTGGCATGTAAGTCGTACTTTTGAGATAATTCTGACAAAGTTTCCCGTTCCTGAAGTGCAGACAGGATGACCTTAAGTTTGAATTCTGGACTAAATGTTCTGCGTTTTCTTTTCATAATCAGCAGCTAATTTAAGGTTTTTACCAACTAAGCTACTAGCTCGAATTTTTGGGGGAAGCATATATTTTACAAGAGTTCCTTTTTTTACAATCATTACAACTAGTTACTGCATTTGGGAACACTCTAAGAAATGAGCTATAGGTATCCAAATCTGATTTATCATTTATATAGAAAAAAAATGCTTCATCTTTCGTTATATCGGAAATGAATCGGTTGAGCATTTTCAGATTATCTTTAAAGTGATCATTGATGATTACAAAGAATCCGTTATCTAGTAGTTTATTTTTGTAAGGATTTTTGTCGATTTTATTAAAGAGTTGCTTGGCTGTTTTATCATCTAGTGCCCCAAATAGTTGTTTGATGTCACTTGTATTTTCTACTACCCTACCAAAGAATTTGTTTGCAAATGAAACTCCACCTCTTTTAAGTGCGTTTTCTACTGTTGGTTCTTTCTCTATCTTATTGTTTATGTAAGAAAAAGCTTCTTCACTCCAACCATCAGTAAACCGCTTCATGAATTGATCCAAATTCCAAAGTCCTACTAAGTCTACATTATTTGTTTTGTCCTTTAAATCAGAAGGTATATTCGCAACCTCTTTAATTTGTGTTGTTGCAGTAAGTTCTGTATCATCTGTCTTAAAAAAATTGGAAGCTTCATATACGGTTTTAGTCATTGTTACTGAGTTTTTTGGTTATCAATTTTAATACAAAAAGGCTCTCTTGAGTTAGCATCTTTAATAAGATTCATAGGAGGCTAACACCTTTTTAGTTAAAAAAATTCAGCTGATTTAAAGAAAATTTATGTTTTCCAAACAAAAAACTTCTACACACAACACAATACCCAAAACAAAAAAAAGGTGATGGGTAAACCTTGTAACCCC
>JBCBCD010001332.1:0-1880 GCA_038530915.1 Bacteroidota bacterium | reverse complement strand
GCTTTCTTTAAAAGTTTGAGTGCTTGATTATAAAGCCCCTTGCCATAAAGTATGTGTGCATAGTCGATGTACTCTCTGATTTGGATGTCGTTCCTCTTTTTTATGTTGCCCAGCCTCAAACTTGTGCAAATGTGCTGATACAGGTTCCTTTTAAGATTACTTAGCTGGGATTTGTTAATCTGTTTAAGCTTATCACTAACCATACTTTCATCATAGTCTTGCATCTGGCCAAGTATTTCAAACAATTGAATGAACTTCACTTCCTCTTTCCCCTTTTGTATTCTTTTTAAATACAACTTAAAGTTTCTCTTCTCTGCTTTGGTAAGTGACTTTATCAATTGCAATAGTGCATCAGATTGTGCTATGGGCATAACATTCTTGGTTTTATCAGCAAGTATGATTTCTTGTAATTATTTTGTTGAAATCAATATTGACAATTAATTGATTGGCAATTTGTGCAATAAGCAATAATTATATGGAATATGAATTTAATAAGACAAGTTGCAGCTTTTTGACAATAACATATTGATTTAAAGTTGGTTAAATAAAAACCATTTTTCAAACTAATTTAACGAAGTCGTTCAGTTACGCAAATGTTTAATTGCGTTTTTTTACTACCTACCAAATAAAAAACTGTTCAGTTTGCCAACCATGCTGCATGTTGCAGTACATTTTCTAAAGATTAGTATGACGATTTTATTAGTATAAAAAAATGGAATAATGACACAAAATATCAATCGTAGAAGCTGGCTAAGATCTACAGCCCTATTAACAACTGGCCTTGTTGCTGCACCTGCTTTAACCTCATTGGAAGCAGCAACTTCAAAAAGTAAATTTCAAAATGTTGGTGCTTGGGAAATAGATTTACCCTACAACCCAATGGCTAACGAATTAAAAGCTAGATTACTGGCTAATGAAAATCCATTTGGTCCTTCTGAAAGTGCCAAGAAAGCCATTATGGAAAGTATCACAAATGGCAACAGATATGGACATGGACAAGCAGCAGAACTGAGAAAGTTGATCGCGAAAAAGGAAGGTGTATCTGAGGAGCACATCCTTTTGGCTCCTGGCTCCACTGATATCTTGGAGAAAACAGCGATAGCGCTTTTCTACAAGGGGGGCAATGTTGTGTCTGCTGATCCTGCTTACATGTCTTTAATCAAGACCGCTCAACGTTTTGATGCAGATTGGAGAAAAGTACCTTTAACCAATGAATGGGCACACGACCTAGAAGGAATGGCTTCGGCAGTAAATAGAAAGACTAAAATGGTTTACATCTGTAATCCTAACAACCCAACAGGATCAATCACAGATAATCAAAAATTGAGAGATTTCTGCTCTACCGTTTCTGATAAAGTACCAGTATTTGTAGATGAAGCTTATCTGGAGTTCTTGGATAAATCAGAGGAGAAAACAATGGTAAATTTGATCAAAAAAGGTAAGAACGTAATTGTTGCTCGTACCTTTTCAAAGATCCATGCGATGGCAGGTTTGAGAATAGGCTATATGGTAGCTTTACCAGAAACTATTGAAATGATCACATCTATGGTTCGTTCTAATATGGGCCTTTGTGTTACTTCAATGATGGGAGCTATGGCCTCTTTACAGGACACAGAATTTCAGATGAATTCTAAAAAGTGGACTGCAGAAGGTAGAGAACAAGTCTATACTGCATTGGAATCCATGGGCTTTGATTATGTTCCTTCATACACCAGTTTCATTTTGTTTCCAATTGCCATGCAAGGTCAGCCATTCTTGAAGAAAATGTTTGCGCATGGTATAGGTGTAAGAGCTTTTGAAGTATTCGGAAAGCCTTACTGTCGTGTGAGTATGGGGACACAAGAAGAACTGTCTATGTTCTCAGATGCCCTAAAGAAAGT
>JBCBCD010001331.1:0-1880 GCA_038530915.1 Bacteroidota bacterium | reverse complement strand
AGATGAGAACAACGGACGTACGAAGACTTTTAATCTTGTAGAAGAAGGTCAGGTCGTTAAGAAATATGATGCGGGTTTGATCCTTCCTGGAACGGTTGAGGCACAGGTATGGAATGACAAAGATGGTGATGGAAAAAGAGATGATTCGAATGCAGCAGTGAGTGGTGTTACAGTGAGGTTATTGGATTCCAATAACAAGTTCATCAAGTCAGCAAAGACGAATGGCAGTGGTGTAGCAACGATAAAGGATGTACCGGCAGACAAGGAAGTGAAGTTAGAATTTGCAAAGCCATCGGGCAGTGCGTTTACGAAGAAAGACAAGAATGGAGTGAATGACAATGAAGATAGTGATGCAGATGAGAACAACGGACGTACGAAGACTTTTAATCTTGTAGAAGAAGGTCAGGTCGTTAAGAAATATGATGCGGGTTTGATTCTTCCAGAAGAAAGTAGTGTTGTTGTAAGTACTCCAAATAGATCAGTTGATCAGCGTGCTTCTACTACTGCTGGAGAAATGACTCTTTTCCCTGTACCTGTAGTTTCTAACTTAAATATTCGATTTAAACATACTAAAGATGAACGTATGCATTACTCAATTATGGACTTACAGGGTCGTGTATTGATGAATAAGTCTTGGGATGTATTCAAAGGACACAACCAATTGGAGGTGGACGTTACAGAATTAGTGGGCGGACAATATATTTTTGTCATAACAGGTCAGAAAGAAATACAGCGTAAACTGTTTATTGTAATACGTGATTAAATGATACTTTGTTGAAAGTAAAGTTGACATAAATTGATAGTAGCATACAGAATGGCACTCGATGAAGGCTATTTCTGTGTGCTATTTTTTAACATTATGAAATTATTGATAAAACTCAACATTGTGAATGTTAGATCAATTGATGATAATTATTTTTGTCCAACCACTTAAGTAATAGTTGTAATTATCTCAATATGCGATTTTATGTCGCTGAGAGAGTGTTTTGATATGGAATCTTTGATTTCGAACTAGTTGTAATTTGTTCTAAGTAGACATGTTTTAGCTGTGTTTATCATATCACATTTAGACTAATTAAATGAAACAACAAGGGCTTTTGACTAATCATGCCATTAGTCAAGCTCATAAGCATTTTTGACACTTAAATACTTCATATACGTTAAACTAAAAAGATCATGAAAAATTTATTACTCTTTCTGATTTGTACATTTTGTAGTGCAAGTCTTGTCTTTGCCCAGACTGGAAAAATTGAGGCCAGAGTTTGGAATGATAAAAATGATAATGGCCTTCAAGACAATAATGAAAATGGGGGCATAGCCGGTGTCACTGTCGGCTTAATCTTTGCAGATGGTACTCCTATTGGCGCTGATCAAGTTACAGGAAGTAATGGAAAAGTCACTTTTGAGAATGTACCTACAGATGTTGACTTAAAGCTTATTTTTAAACTTTTGAATGATACTAACTTTGATGGATACAAATTTACCAGGTTCAAAGTTGGAGGGGGAAGCAATCCAGATAATAGTGATGCTAAAGTAAATTCAGGGGAAACAGAAAGATTTAAAGTAGCAGCAGGAAGTACTCAAAGTGGGATAGATGCTGGTGTTTGGGCACCAGGTACCGTTACAGCCAGAGTTTGGAACGATACCGACGGAGATGGCTTGCAAGGTAATGGTGAAAACGGAGGTATAGGCAATGTAGTAGTAAAGCTACTGGATGCTAGTAATGGCGATGCTGAATTGGCAGAAAATACTACTGGGGCCAATGGACAAGTCACTTTTACAAATGTACCTGCTGATCGTAATCTGAGACTAATGTTTGTGAAGCCTGATTTTCATAAGTTTACCAAATTCAAAGTTGGAGGTGGAAGTAATCCAAATAA
>JBCBCD010001330.1:0-1882 GCA_038530915.1 Bacteroidota bacterium | reverse complement strand
TTTGGATGGTTTTTTTTATCCCCTATACTATTCAAGCACAATCCATGGACAGTCTAAAGACTCGTCGCGATTCCCTGAAAGCCATAAAAAAACAGGTACAACAGCAATTAGGGAAAGTCAATAGCTCTATTGATAGCGTAAAAAAAGAGATTGAAATTCTCACAGGCTGGCGTACGGATGGAAGTGCTGTGATTGGGCTCAACTTTACACGTACCAACAATTGGGTGGGTAATGCCAACCCCAATGCCATCACTTCCAGTTTATCTATAGCCAGTGCCTTTAGTGCTCAAAAAAACTACCGCAAAGGTTTTTGGCGCAACAATGTGTCTACCAACCTGGCCTGGCAAAGTTTGGATACCGATACAGGAGATGGTGAAAGCACTCAATTCTTAGCTGATCGTACAGCTGATATTTTCACTTTATCTACCCTATATGGATTTAATTTTGATCCTTCTCTGGCCATTTCTGCCTTGGGCGATATGAATACAGCGCTCTTTAATTTTCTGAATACTGGCTCGCTTAACTTCAGCACCGGAGTAACCTGGAAACCTCCAAAAGCTAGCAACCTGGTAGTTGTTGGACACGTTTTATCTTATCAAGTAGCTTACAGTCAAACTCCTGAAGGCGATTCTGATAATGACAGAGCTTTGGGTGCTAAACTGAAAATATCTTACAGTGGCAAGTTACCTTTAAAAATAAAATGGTCATCCAACTTTAATACCTTTGTACCTTATACCGATCCGGAGGCTGGAGATCCCGGTCTTTTTGAATATACCTGGATCAATACCTTGGCCACCAAATTCTGGAAGACTTTTGGTGTTGGAGTCAATGTAGGTACCCGAAAAGCAGATTTTGAATTGAGGGATACGCAGTGGTTTTCGTCGGTGGGAATATCGATGAGTTTGTAACTTTATTATTAACCCATTATTCCGATCAATAAGGAAGTAGTTCCCAGATAAAGACATAAGGGCGAGTACAACCTTTGGTCCCACCAAACAAATACGCCATCCGTATCTTTGCTAAAAAAGCCAACATACCTAAAATCGCCTACCGCTCTGAGTAAAAAAACGATTGCAATTGTAATCGTTAATGCTTTTATAGGCAGTAAGTCATCAAATGCATTTAAGAATGGTGTATTTGAAAGTAAAATTACTCCAAATGAAGTTAAACCAAGGCCTACTAAAAAGGTGACAAAAGAATACGTTTTTTTGGTTTCTTCATTTGTAAACCTCGAGGTGAAAGCTTTTGGCACAGCTTGTTCTAAGCCGCCTTTTCCACCAAGTGCCCAATAAAAATGAATACCTCCCAAAACAAAGAAAATGAGACTATTGAGAATCGCAAAAAAAGTTAGCCAGTTCATTATATTTCTTTTTTCGTTCTACTTAACTAATTGACTTTACAAAAAGGAATGTAATACCGACGGATATAGCCATGAAACTGCCCACAATAATAACTAGAAAACTCAAGAAAAGGCTTAATAGGATATGCTTTTTATAAGTGAAAATTCTCCATTGTTCAAGCAGGAATGTCCCTATTAAGACCCTACTAAATGCGAAGATGATGATGTTCATTTCACTCATTGGGTAAAGTTTAGTTGCTCCGATTTCATTTTTAAGACCACATGTAAATAGGATTAAAAGCAAGCAGCAAAAAAACACAGAGCAATATATTTAGAACTAGGCCAAAAAACTTATATGCTGTCATTGGTTCTTTGGTAACTAAACTTACGATTAAATTGATCAAACCCAGCAGGCCAAAGAATAGTATTGCAATCATAACCTGATTAAGAGATAGGTGTCCATTAAGATCAGAAGTCGTAGCCTTGCCAAAAAGATTTTTTCAAAGCTGGCCTTGCTATTTTCTGGTATGGCTTGGTTGTTTG
>JBCBCD010001329.1:0-1891 GCA_038530915.1 Bacteroidota bacterium | reverse complement strand
AATATTCTCATTACAATTAGCTGATGCAGCTCACGAAGTGGATTCAAATGGATTGTTCTATGATTTGTTGCATTTGCGTAAAGCTCCATTGGAAGGTGACTTCACACTAACTAGCATGAAGGAGATGTTAGAGCGAATTGATGGTTTATCATCAATTGGAATAGAGTTGTTCTCTGATCACTTTGACAGCCTTGGCACCACTGAAGCTGGAATAAAAGCGGCAAATAGTATTGATGCATGGCTTTCACAGGAGGAAGAACATGTTGAAAAAGTACTTCTTAACCAAGTTTGGAACTTATGTCATGCTACCATTACACAGAACGAAACGAATTACAACGAATTATTAAGTGATCGATTTATCGGGATTTCATTTAATGGAAAACGGGTTGACAAAAGTTTTTTCACTCAAGTGCACATGAATCCGGAGAACATATTTAGCACCTTTTCTACAACTGAAGTTTCAGTTGCAATGCTAGGTGGTTATGCAGGAATAGTTGATGGGATTATAACAATTGGACACCCGAATTCAAATGATGTTCAGAAAAACAGATTCAGCACAACGTTAGTGAAAGAGAGCGAAAATTGGAAAATATTCATGTGGCAAGATAGCCCAATACTGTAAATGTTAAATATGAGGGATTTAGAGTCATTTATTGATAAAGAAAAGATAAGAGAACTTACAGCTCGTTTTGCTGATGCTGCAAATAGGCAGGATTCGAGTCAGTTTAGGGCACTTTGGGCTAACGAGTCAGTTTGGAGAATTGGCCCACCCATCAATAAGGAGTTTTGTGGGCAAGATGAGATAGTAGGAGCCTTTGAGGTATTGCTGAACTCTTGGGAGTTCTTTATTCAATTACCCAGTACGGGCACCATTGAAATCCATGACAGTAGAGCTACATCAAGCTTTTATATCAACGAAATAGCTAAATCTAAAGAAGGAAAAAGCAATTATAACATAGCCAACTATCAAGATAAACTGATAAAAGAAAACGGGGAATGGAGATTTACGGAAAGGAACTATCAGGTTATTTATTTGGATGAAAGCCCGCTTATGAGAATTAACTATTCAACTAGTGTAAGATGAAAAGAATAAGTATAACCATGATTTTGGGTGTTCTTGCACTCACTGTTTTTGGACAAAAAACTTCATTTAAAAAACCATTTGAGGAAGTAAGGTTCGAAGAGGATTATTATTTCTTGAAGGACTCAACGAACCTGAGACACACTTTGGATAAGATGAAGTATCTATCATTAAGTGAGAATAGGAATTGGTATGTTTCCCTAGGTGGAGAGGCTAGAGAGACCTTTGAATATGTTCGATTGGGGTTTGAAGACCAGGAAGATGATCCTTACGGTTTTACCAGACTAGGCTTGCATGGTACAGTAAATTACAAAAACCGTTTCAAAGTTTATGGAGAACTGATGAGTGCTTTGCAATACGGAAGAACGGGAGGCTCTAGGCTCGTGGATGAAAACCAGCTCTATGTACTCAATCTATTTACAGAAGTGCGATTATTTGAGAAAAACGATAAGAGCTTTTCGGCTCGAATTGGGCGGCAAGAATTACAATTTGGTAGCTCTAGTCTATTTTCTATTAGAGATGGCACAAATGTGCGCTATACGTTTGATGGTGCTCGATTAATGTATCGTTCGAAGAAACTGGATTTAGATGGTTTCTATGCAGAATATGTTAGACAAGATTTAGGTGTATTTGATGATGAATCATTCACAGGGGATAAGCAAGTTTGGGGACTTTATGCGAATTACTATTTAAAGGAGAAAGGGGCTTTAATACTGCAACCCTTTTATGCGGGTTTGAACGAAAGTTCGTTCTATTTTCAAACAGGCTTCCCAGTAGTAAAGGATTTGAGACATTCAATCGGGTTAAGGC
>JBCBCD010001328.1:0-1891 GCA_038530915.1 Bacteroidota bacterium | reverse complement strand
CTCATACTGCAACACTATATTTAGAAACCTATTTCAATAGGGGATATGAGTCTTCAAGATTATTCAACCAACTAAAATTGCAGCATTTACAGGGGGATGAAAGACCAAGAATAAAACAATCAGCTAAAATGTGCTACGTTGGTATGTCGAGGCCAACACATTTACTTTGTGTTGCAGTTCATAAGTCTAGGTACGAAAGTTTCTTTGCTGGAACTAATATTGATGATAAATGGAAAGTTGTTTTTGTTTCAACCGAGTAGTTTTGATGTAGAAAGTATCTCAAGTAATATAATTAATCAAATGAATAACAAAGAACTACTAAAAAGATGGGGTGAAAACACAGCCTATTCAGCGAAGACCCACTTTAAAATGTCGGATTTCAATAGGTATTGGATTTATTCACTCATTGTAGTTAACTTAACTTTTGCCATATTCTCGGTTCTCGAATTTGGTGAAAAGTATGTTCTGGCAGCAAAGATTTTTTCTCTTACATCTTTATTGGCCTCTATATTAATTCTTATTCACGAATCACGATCAAATAGACAAGTAGCTTCGACCAATAAGGAAATAGGTGAATTATATCTTGCTTTACACTATGATATAGAACGACTTTTTGCTAAAAAGCGAGTTAGCAATGAAGAAGTAGATGAAATAAAAAATAAAATAACAGCCCTGAATACTTCTATGAAACCATCCGTAAATTTTATTGCAAAATTTTGGGCTACAAGAGCGATTGAAAATAAGGGCGAAATGCATAAATGGTGGAAAGATGATTAGCATAAATTCACACCTAAGAAATTTAGCTTCTGAGCTTTTCATTAGCTATAGATCTGTTGAAAGAAGTCAAATCAATACCTCCGTAGAAACTATTATTTCACGGTTATATTCTTACTTCGGAGACCAAGTGCAAAATATAGAATTATTTGGGTCTTATTCTAGAGATACTATTCTTCCACGTAAATATGATAGTCGCTCAGATGTGGACATATTGATAGTCTTCGATACAGAAAGCTACACTGAAAGAGCTGTTTCAACATATAGAAATTATCTTTCAAATTTTGCAAACCATTGGTATAGTTCCTCAGTATCAAAGAAAGACTTTCCCACTATAGTTCTAGAACTTCAACGCATAAAATTTGACTTAGTTCCTGCTATTGAAAAGTACAACTTTTGGGGAGAAGCTCAGTTATTCATTCCGGATAATAGTTATGGGTGGATGAAGACTGATCCATTTTCTTTTTCTGAAGAATTAAGAGAAGCAAATACTACTTTTAATAGTATCGTAAAGCCTATAGTCCGATTGCTAAAATACTGGAATTGTTCAGCTGCCGACTATGCTTTCCCTTCTTTTATACTTGAACAAATAATAGCAGAGATGGATTTTTCAGGAGACGACCTACAAAGTGGCTTCTTTTATGCAATTGAAGAAATGCCATACCCTGATAATTACAAAGATTATAAGGTTGATTCGTTACGGTCTAATGCGGAAAGAGTATTGGATTATCTTGCTATATACGATAGAAAAAGAGCTATGAGTTGGCTGAGTAGGATCTTACCTAATTAATTTGCATTCCATCGGCCTTATTTTCTAGTTGATATGCTTAAAACGATATGATCTAAGTAATATTTTTCGATAAATTTAAACCTCATTTTTTGAATGTCTGTACAAAGTTATTTAACAAATTTGGCAAGTAATTTAGTCCTTACAGAAAAGGAAAAAGAGAGCATTGGACTCTCTATTTCAACACTTGAGGGCAGAGTTAATTCCTATTTTGGGAGTGCTGTACTTGAAAAGTTTAAATTCGGTTCTTACACAAGGTCTACTATCCTATCAAGGAAAGTGGATTATAAATCAGATATAGACTATATGTTAGTTTTTGAAAATAAAGAC
>JBCBCD010001327.1:0-1897 GCA_038530915.1 Bacteroidota bacterium | reverse complement strand
CCTGGAACTTCATTGGGGAGCAGTTTTTCTGTGAGCAGGAAGAAGGGTTTTCCCGTGTAGGATATTTCAGGGATACATTTCCATTGATAAATTTTGCTCGTATTCCTTATGGCTCCGGATATTTCTACTTACACACTACGCCTATCGCTTTTTCTAACCTCAATATGCTTAATTCAAGTAATAAATTGTATGCTGAAGGGGTATTTTCGCATTTAAGTCCAGGAACCATTTACTGGGATGAATACAGTAGAATATCTGAAGCGACCGGTCGCAGGATGAATAACTCCAACAGGTCATCTAACCGAACGTTGAGCAATAGAACACCGCTGGAATATATTCTTAATCAGCCACCTTTGGCCATGGCATGGTACCTCTTATTATTTGCCTTATTGATTTACTTATTGTTCAAATCTAAACGCAAGCAACGTATTATTCCTATTTTGTCAAAAAATGAGAATACTTCTTTAGAGTTTGTGACGACGATGGGACGGCTTTATTTTATCCAAAATGATCATAGAAAATTAGCCATACAAAAAATGAGACTATTCAAGTCCTTTATTCGATCCAAGTACAAGATCACCATAAAGGATGATTATAATGATGAAGCCTTGTTGAATACTATTTCAGTCATTTCTGAAGTACCCAGAGAACTGGTCAACAATGTCTTCATGATGTATAGAAATATTGATACTTCTTCTGTGGTTACCGATAATACATTGATCGAATTTCACAACAGACTAGAAGCATTCTACCAAAACTGTAAATAATCCTTCAAAGCAATTTATATGCACAATATTGATGAAACCAACGAAATAAATACCCCCCAGGAAGAAACACCCAAAACACCTGAACTTCCTAAAATCCAGGAAATAGCTGAAACACCGGAAACATCAGAAACAAATGAACTTCCCGAAACTGCTGTTGATCTTCCTGATATCGTTAATATGCCTCCTCCATTACCAGAAGTGGAGCGCCAAAGATTGGACCTGGATAAAATCAAAACTGCAGTAGATGGTACAAGAGCCGAGCTGCAGAAAGTAATTATCGGTCAACATGAATTGGTAGATCTTCTACTGGCCGGTTTATTTGCAGGCGGGCACATATTACTTGAAGGTGTACCAGGTATCGCAAAAACGTTGACTGCCAAATTGTTGGCTCAAACACTTGATGTTGGTTTTTCCAGAATTCAGTTTACACCAGACCTCATGCCAAGTGATGTAATTGGTACCACTGTTTTCAACATGAAGTCTTCAGAGTTTTCTTTCAATCAAGGACCGGTCTTCTCTAACGTGATTCTGATCGATGAGATCAACCGTGCTCCGGCAAAGACACAAGCAGCCCTTTTTGAAGTAATGGAAGAATACCAGGTAACCGTCGATGGAGATACTTATCAAATGGAGTATCCTTTCTTCGTTATCGCTACACAGAATCCTATCGAACAAGAAGGTACCTATAAGCTTCCTGAAGCACAATTGGACCGTTTCTTAATGAAGATCAATTTGGAATATCCTTCATTAGAAGAAGAAAAGCAGATTTTAAGAAGGTTTAGAAATGACTTTAGCCTGGCTCAAACCGAAGAGGTCAATAAAGTATTTACCTCTGATGCAGTAAGAGACTGTCAAGAATTGGTACAACAAGTTTACATCAAAGATAGCTTGTTAGACTATATTGCTGCTATCATTCACGATACCAGAAACAATGGAGATTTATTCCTGGGCGCTTCTCCAAGGGCTTCTTTAGCTATTTTGAAAACATCAAAGGCAATAGCTGCCATGAATGGTCGCGATTTTGTGACGCCTGACGACATTCAATATGTTGCCTATCCTGTCCTTAACCATAGGATTATTTTGACGCCGGAAAGAGAAATGGAAGGCTACGATAGCAAGGATATCATCAA
>JBCBCD010001326.1:0-1902 GCA_038530915.1 Bacteroidota bacterium | reverse complement strand
TGGTTTGCTCTTACTTAGTACCAACCTTTTGTTTTCTCAAACCAAACAAGAATACCATGAAATGATGGCAAAAATGAACGGTGGCTGGATATTGGTTAAGGAGAAATTTAAGGTTATTTCCGGTGTTGAATTTCCTGCTCCTGATATGAAGATGTCAAATAAAATTGACGGGGAAAAATACATCAGTATGACATGGGGCAAAATGGGCACTGAAAATTGGGAAGTTTTCTCTCAAGATACCAGTGTTTATGATGAGCAACAAAAACGTCTGACTGTAAAAGCGGGACTACCAAATCCACAAGAATTTTATGTGAATGTGAGTTTGCAAGCAGATGGGAATGTACTATTAAAGGAATTCAATCTTAAAAATGAAAAATTAGCTGAAATGACCTTTGGTTATATAGAAGATGGTCAAATGTATGTAGAGAGAAAAGCTTATACTGATGAACAAGGAAATCCTGTATCAGAATTGGTATCTCATTTTAGCTTTTATTGGAAAAAACAGTAAAATCATATTTCGTTTAATTGATTTACAAAGCTAAATCAGATAGTTGAGATTGATTATGCTCATAAATGGCATATCTTGTGTAGGGTGTAGAGGGAAGTGTGTAGAGGGTGAACCTGAACCATTACCAAATAATGGTTGCCTTTCTTATAGCTTATACTTTCTTCAAAGCTTTAGCTTAAAAGCTACAACGAAAATGTATAAATCTCTTTACACGCATAAAGGAAGCCCCCCTACACCCTACACCCTACACCCTACACCCTACACAAATTTTGAAACAACGAATAATTAAGCAAGCATTCCTAATTTTAATTTTATTACCTAACTTAATACTACTCCATTTCAATTTCAAACTTATCTTAAAGGGATAATGTCAAATTGAAAAAATTACAAATGAGCAAACCTTCTAAGTATACCAAATACCTCGAATGGATCATAATGGGTGCCTTATTCTTTGGGCTGATATTCCTTTCTAATCAAATTGGCTTGTTGGATGATCTAAAACTGAGTGATGATAGCAATATGTTCTTGGTTATCATTGGCGGATTGTTGATGTTACATCTGGTGCTGGGCGTTCACGAGCTAGGCCATTTATTAGTGGGCTTAGTTCAAGGCTTTCGTTTTGAATTGTATGTAGTGGGATTTCTGGGGATAAAAAGAGAAGAAGAAAAAGTCAAAGTATATTTCAATAAGAATCTAGGATATTATGGTGGTGTAGCAGCTACTTCTCCAACTGATGGCTCGCCGGATAATGCAAAGAAATTTGCACGCATCTTACTTGCTGGTCCTATTGCATCCATACTTTTTGCAGTGATTTGTTATGTTATTGCTCTTTATAGCTTTGGAGAATGGAAATTCATCTTCTACCTTGGTGCATTAGCTTCGATAGGTATTTTCATTGCGACCACTGTCCCTTCCAGAACCGGGATGTTTTTTACAGACCGCAAACGCTTCCAAAGATTAATCAAGCCAGGGAAGGATAGAGAAATAGAACTGGCCATGCTCAACATCATGGGGCAATTCACTAAGGACAACTCTTATGAAAACATTAAAAAGAGCGATATCGAATTGATGACTAAAGATGATACTCCTTTCATCCGATACTTTGGGTTATTCAACCTCATTTGTTATCAGATCGAAAGAGGAGAAGAGGCTGATGAAGAAACTATGGCCGCCTTTCATGCTACAGCTGAGAAAATGCCTAAAAATTTGGTGACTGCTTTTAACAATGAAATTGAAAAGTATAGATCAAAATATATCGCAGAATGAATGTTGTGTGTTGTGTGTTGTGTGTTGTGTGTTGTGTGTTGTGTGTTGTGTGAGTAATATAAAAAAATCCTCCATGAGACACTATGCAACTCAATGGTAAAAACAGAAAATCATGAATAAAGCACTTA
>JBCBCD010001325.1:0-1904 GCA_038530915.1 Bacteroidota bacterium | reverse complement strand
TTTATTTTGTCATAAGTAAGTTATCTCTCTAAAGGAGCAAATATATCAGGTTTATGCAAAAATACAGCTACTTATTTCTATGCCTCTTCTTAACAACAATCCTCGCTGCTCAAAATAATCAGGTTAGGTTTGGCAAGAACAGAGTTCAATATCATGATGATTTTGATGAATGGCTACAGTATGAAAGTGAAAACTTTGTTACTTACTGGTATGGTCAATCCCGTAATATTGGCCAATCAGCTGTTCAGTTCGCGGAGTATGATTTTGAAGAGATCCAGTCTATACTTGAGCACAGGATGAATGAAAAAATAGAGATCATCGTCTATACCGATATCACTGACCTGAAACAAAGTAATATTGGTACAGAAGAAGCATTTATCAATACTGGTGGTCAAACCAAAATTGTAGGAAATAAAATCTTCATCTATTTCAATGGTAACCACGATCACTTGAGGAGTCAAATAAGGCAAGGTATTGCTTCGGTTTATTTAGATGCCATGCTTTTTGGTTCCAATCTTCAGGAAATTGTGCAGAATGCTTTGATGATGAACCTACCTGACTGGTTCAAAATTGGCTTTGTGGCTTACGTTGGCCAAGATTGGGATAGTGATCTTGACAATGAACTGAGAGATATTATACTTTCTCAGAAATATGAAAACTTTGAAAAATTTGCTGAAGAAAGCCCTGAACTTGCGGGACATTCCCTTTGGCATTTTCTTGGTTCGAGCTATGGTAATACGACTATTTCTAACCTGCTTTACCTCACAAGAATAAACAGAAGCATTGAAAGTAGCTTTTTGTATGTTTTGGGCAATTCCTTTGACTATGTACTGGAAAACTGGAAAGCTTATTACGAAAATAGATACAAAATAGACCTTGAAGGCACTGCTGCTGCTCCTTCTAACTACCTTAAGCTAAATAACAAAAGAGACTTACCGATAACTCAGGTAAAACTTAGCCCTGACGGCTATCGAGTTGCTTATATTTTGAATGAGATTGGTAAAGCAAAAATCTTTATTCACGATTCAAGAAGCAATAAAACTTCAAAGGTTTTCAAAGATGGATTTAAAAATCCTTTCCAGGCTACTGACTATAATTACCCACTGATAGCTTGGAGCCCAGATAATGTCACCTTAAACATTGTCTACGAAGAAAGAGATGTCATAAAAATGATGCAGTACAATACAAGTACTGGTAAATCAGAAGAGGAACAGTTTGGTCCACAGTTTCAACGCATATACAGCATGGATTATATTGATCCTAATACTATGATCGTTTCTGGTGCTCAAAATGGATACTCTGATTTGTTTTTATACTTTGTAAGAACAAGATCCTTCCAGCGAATCACCAATGACTTTTACGATGATCTGGATGTAGCCTATGTTGAAGTAGAAGGTAGAAAAGGGATACTCTTTTCTTCTAATCGTACGGATAGTTTGTTGATGCCGATGAAGATGGATACGATACTACCCATTCGGAACTTTGATTTATTCTACTATGATTTGGATGCAAAAACCAATGAGTTTGTTCAAGTCACTCATACTCCTTTTGCCAATGAAAGTCAACCAGTAGCTATAGATGGTAAATATTTCAGTTTTTTAAGTGATGAAAATGGAATCAACAATCGATTCATGGGTGAACTTGAAGAATACATTGCCTTTTATAATCAAAGAATATTTCTAACCGACGGAGATGAGATTGTCCTTCATGCAGATTCTACTTTAGAGTCTTTGGATTCTTCTTTAATTGATACGGTTATACTCGAACCAGTAATAAAAGAAAGAGGAGTAGTAAGGGCAATAAGTAACTATAATTCAAATGTAATCAAGTATCATACTGCACCGAAGACAGATCAACAGGTACAAATGTTTTTAGTCAATGGCGTTCATCAAATTACAAGAAAT
>JBCBCD010001324.1:0-1913 GCA_038530915.1 Bacteroidota bacterium | reverse complement strand
AAGGGTGTTGATAGATGGTAAGTACATGATAAATCGGTTGTTGTTATTAGATCCTCAAAAATAACAAAATGAAACTTTTCACCTATACTCAAAGGATTTTAACAAGACTGAACACTTCACAAGCTTAATAATCAGTCTTATTAAAAAAAGATATTATATATCCAACTACTGCACCTCATTAGCTACAAAAGAAACATCCAGTCTTTGCACCTTAGGTTCTTTCTCTGGTGTAAGTGTGAAAAAAACATTGATGTCCCCATTTTCGGCCTTCATTTTAAATCTTCCTCTCAGTTGATTGTAAGGCTCTATTTTGGTTACCCTTTCAATGGCACCAGCTTGACTAAGGACTTGATTTATTCTTTCTAGTCGGTGATCTAAAGATTTATCCAGGAAGAAATTTTCAGCTACAATTTGATTTGCCAGTGTTTCATCCCAATCTTGTACCAATTGTGCCACCTGAGTCGTTCGCTCTTTTAAAATATCTGATACCGGCAATTGTCTTTCTTCTAAGCCAGTCGTTTCAAAAAGCAGTTTTTCCAAGGCACTCAATGGCCATGGAGAAGTATAGGTAAGATTGCCAAATGCCATCAATCCGACGCCATATTCAGGATAAAAAACATAATTGCTACCAAAGCCTGGTAAAGCGCCACCATGAGCAACCAGATTGATGCCTTTGCAATTGGTAGAAACCCTCAATCCATAACCATAGCCCGTCATGGTAGCACAAGTTTCCCCATTCCAATCTCTAGCATTGGCATATAAGCGAGTAAATTGTGAGGTGTGCATTTCTCTTAAGCTACTTCTTTTGATGGGCCCATTATCACTTTCACTTCTGGGTGGCCAGGCAGACAGGTGCAAGCTCACGTACTCACTAAAATCTTCAATGGAGGTAATGAGTCCTCCCATACAGCCGAAAGATCCATCATGTAACATGGGTTCCAATTTCCATTGATCGTCTTCCCAACGATAGCCGATGGCCAATGCTCCTTCCGGTACATTATCGTATTCCCAATACGTGTTTTCCATGCCCAGCGGCTGAAAAATAGATTCTCTAATGTATTCCTGATAAGGTTTTCCGGAAACTCTCGAAATGATATTTCCCAAAAGTGCATAACCTGTATTGCTGTATTCATAACCAAAGGAAGCAACATTGCTAAAAGAAACACCACCTGCCATCAAATCCATCAACATCTCGTTGGTCTCATCCAACTGTCTATCTCCCCAGGGATTGTCTTCAGGAAATCCGGCAGTCATAGTCAATAGATTCTCAATGTCAATGACCGGAGCATCGCTGGTCAGGTACTCCAAATTGGCCATCTCAGGGATGTATTTCTCTACAGGATCTGCCAAGGACAATTTTCCTTCATCTCTCAATTTAATGATCGCCATAGCTGTAAAGCTCTTGCTCATAGACGCAATGCGAAAAGCCGATTGGGTGGTAGCCGGATTTTTTTGATCAATATCGAGCACACCGGTAGCATCGGACAAGATCAATTGGTCATCTACAACTACACCATAAGCTATTCCCGGTATGTGTCTGGCTTTTGAGTGTTCTTCAATCAAACGATGTATCTCAGGAGCGATTTCTTTTATTTTTTCTACTCTCTTGTCTTCTTCTAAAACAGACGGCAGAAAGTTGCTGGAGTAAGGATGGGTATTGTTTGTTAGAGTGCTTTCTTCAATATTTTCATTTTGGGTTTGGCAAGCGGTAAAAAGGATAATGAGTATAAGGAAAAGCAGATTGGTATTTTTCATCGTGAAAGGAATTTAAGGTTACAATAAATTCTTGAAGATGAAAAATATTAATTTTTGATTAGATTTTGTTATTCTGAAAATGCTATTATGCTTTTATATTATCATAAGTGCTTGGACACAAATAACTATCACTTTATGATGTCATCTTTTTAAGCTGT
>JBCBCD010001323.1:0-1920 GCA_038530915.1 Bacteroidota bacterium | reverse complement strand
TCTGGAAGTGATGGTTACCTCAGGAAAAGATTCTCGAAGAAGGTTTAATTTGGAATTGTTCTGTCCAAATAACTCGACCGGGTCAACGCCGTCGATTGTCAGAATGATTTCACTCAATACAGCTATTAATTTATGGTTTGAAAAATCTTGATGTATTTGATGTATAAAACAAATTTAAGATATTCACGCTGATAGCAAAAGAAATAAATCACAAAACTATTTATGTCTGTCATTACCCTCACAACTGACCTGGGAATTAAAGATTATTACCTCGCTACCCTTAAAGGATTTTTACTCCGTTCGGTGAATAATTATCCTATCATTGATATCACGCACAACATTGAAAGCCACGATATAGTTCAGGCGGCTTTTATTTTCAAAAATGCATGGCATGCTTTTCCCGAATCAAGTATTCATTTACTAAGTGTTAAGAATTATTACGGAGAAAAAAGGCGATTTATTGCTTTCGAATATCAAAAGCATTTCTTTGTTGGCCCTGACAATGGTTTGTTCTCTTTGGTCTTTCCAGATTGGAACCAAATAATCACCTATGAATTGAATAGGATGGTTACTGCCAGCTTTCCAAGTCAGGAATTATTTGCTCATGCTGTAAAATATATTCATGACAATAATACCTTAACTGAAATCGGTCCAAAAGTAACAGATACAGTAAGTAGAATCACTTTTCAACCTGTCTTGACCCAATCAGAAATAAAAGGCTCTGTCATTCACATTGATAAATATGAGAACGTTATCATCAATATTTCTAAAGAGCTGTTTTATCAAGTAGGTAATAATCGAAGTTTTTCGCTTTACTTTAAAAGGCATGATCCCATCACTAAAATGGCTAGTTTTTATCACGATGTCCCTGTAGGAGAGACGCTATGCCTTTTTAACTCAGCACATTTATTAGAAATTGCAGTCAACATGGGTAAAGCAAGTACTCTACTTGGCTTGCAGATTGAAGATACCATACAAATTACTTTCCATGATTAAGAGAATAGTAAAACTTACTTTTCAAGAAGATAAGACAGATGCTTTTATAGCCATTTTTGAAGAAAGTAAAAATAATATCCGCAATAGCGAAGGCTGCTTGCATCTTGAACTTTTACGAAGTACCGATCCTGATAATATATTCTTTACTTTCAGCATTTGGGAAAGTGAAGCACATTTAAATCAATATCGTAAGTCACAACTTTTTGAAAGAACCTGGAAAAAGACAAAAGTTTTGTTTTCTGATCGTCCACAAGCCTGGAGTACTCAATTACTAAGCACTCCTGACTTATAGATTTTTGCCTTAGTAAACTGAACATCTACTCTTCGTCTTGGGACCTGTACGCAATATGGTCCCAATTCAGATAAATAGTTCCGATTGAAAGGATCACAAGTAAAACAAAGTCTTCCATGATCTTTTTTTTGGTTTTTGAGATATTACAATAGTTCTTAAAAATGTTTGATTTTCTAAGCTTATCCAAGCGTTATACGTCCCTGGTTTCAAGGTCGAAAGATCTAACTTTATTTGATGTTTTCCTGCTTCTAATTTAAAAGAATCATTGAGTTTTGTTACGCCTTTAGGGTTTAAAACAATAAACTCTACCATTCCTTTCTTCTTAAGCTTAACATCAATAAGGCCAAATATAGATTCAACATCTTGAACTGGGATAAATTCCCCAAGGATTAGGTCTCGTTTTTCCATTGGTACATGTTTATGTGCGGTAGATGTCTGTAGATAAGCCTTGAAGGCTTTTTTTGATTAATCATTTAGGTGAAAATGATTTTTTCGTTTATTAAAAAAATATGGGCAGAAACCACAGGTATAATAAACAGAGTGGGAATTGATTTCACAAAAATACATTTTTTTTATAATCCCACAACTTATTGATTGTTAAGGAATGATAAATTCTAACAAAAAACAAGACA
>JBCBCD010001322.1:0-1920 GCA_038530915.1 Bacteroidota bacterium | reverse complement strand
AGGAGGATATTGTAAAAGAATCTTCAAAATGTCTTTCGGATGAATTATTGTTGTCTGACAAATAGCTAGGATAAAACCATCTTGTTAATTTTTCTATCCAAGCTGCTCCTTTTGCTATCATAAAATTACAAATTTTATTTTTAATATCGTGTACTGTAATATTTCGTCTTTCTAATCCTTTTTTGATTAATAAACCAGCATTGTTGACCAGAAGATCAAGCTTCCCCCATTCTTTTAGCTGATCCAATACTTGTTGATTGGTTCCTTTTGCCAAGTCATAAGCAATAAATGATGCATTATCTAAGGGCGCACAGAGCGCTTCCAATTTTTCGATATTCCGTGAAAGTGCCAATATTTGATTGCTTGGATCCTGGGCTAAGATTTGGACCAATTCAAAACCAATACCTCTACTGGCTCCGGTAACTATGATGTGCATAAGAAAGTGATTTAAAGTAAATCCCCCAATTGAGGACGTAGAATTAGTTCTTCTAATACTGTATTTGTTGGCAATTGATGAGCGGCAACAATCGAGTCTGCAACTGCATGCGCAGGCATTAAACGATCTTCTGGTAAATCTACACCGGACCATGAATCGCTCCAGGTAGGACCAGGGTGTACAGCCGTAACTCTTATATGGGTTGAGCTCAAATCCTGGCGCAAAGCTTTTGTAAAACCCAATAATGCATACTTAGAAGTTGAATAAATACCACTTTTAGGATATGCTTTTAAGCTTGCTACTGAGCATATGTTAAAAATATGTCCAGCTTCTTTTCTCATAAAGGGTACCAACGCTTTAGTAAGGTAAAAGGCCGACCAAAAGTTCAAATTCATCGTGTATTCAGACTCATTGTCTGTTTGTTTCAACATCTCACCAGGCTTAAAGTAACCGGCATTATTTATTAATACATTTACTTGTTCTGTAAGCGAGGTAATTTGCCTGGCAAATTCATAAACATTTTCTTTTTCACTCAAGTCAGTTGCAAAAATATGAACTTCTATTGAAGGGTTTCGTTCTTCCAATTGATCCTTCAACACCTTAAGATTATGTTGATTGCGGGCACACAAAAATAGGTTGCTACCCAACTTTGCAAACGCTTCAGCTGTGGCTTTACCTATCCCTTTACTCGCTCCGGTAACTATTGTATTCATTTATTTGTGGATTTTATCGATGCAAATGCAAAAAAAAGGCTATAACTTATAATTTTGCAGTGTTTGAGAAGCTTTTACAGAAAACCTTAAAACAAACTTAAGCTCACAAACGTATTCTAGTCATAATTGGCTAAGAACCATAATTGTTTACTATGAACTTTAAGATTCTTTATCATATTGGACGTTATGTCATCATGCTGGGAACAGCATTTTCCCGACCAGAGCGATTCAATATGTACTATAAGGAAACGACCAGGCAGATGGATAGTATTGGGGTGGGATCTTTGACTATTGTTGCATTGATCGCTGTTTTTATTGGTGCTGTTACTGCTGTTCAGTTTGCTTATCAGTTGGATGGCACTTTGGTCCCTATCTATTACATTGGTTATATTGTAAGAGATTCGATGATCATCGAGCTGGCTCCCACTATTACTTGTTTGGTATTGGCTGGCAAGGTAGGATCTAATATTGCTGCTGAAATTGGTGGGATGCGTCAAAAAGAACACATCGATGCCATGGAGATAATGGGAGTGAATACAGCCAATTATTTAATTACGCCTAAAATAATTGCTGCATTAGTAGTTATACCTCTGTTGGTTTCTATTGCAGCCTTTGTAGGTGTTTTTGGAGGTTACCTTTCTGTAGTATTGCCTGGGTATATGACGGCTACTGAATATGAACAAGGAGTAAGGTCATTTTTTGATTCTTACAATTTCTTCTTGATGTATATTAAAGCTTTTGTATTTGCTTTTATTTTGACTTCTGTAGCTG
>JBCBCD010001321.1:0-1920 GCA_038530915.1 Bacteroidota bacterium | reverse complement strand
CATCAATTTACCACCGGTTACACCACCTATACCGAAGTGTCCTAAGAAAGGCTCTGGAGTAATCCAAGTCAGTTCCACTTGCTTGCGCACGTTGCGTCTGCGCAATTCTTTATCCAGATTGAATAAGTATTCATAACCTGCTCCCATACAACTTGCCGCCTGTGTAGCTCCAACCACAACAGGCCCAGGATCAGCCACTAAGTCTTCGAAAGCTTGTGCTGCCTTTTCGGCATATCTTGGGGTTACAATGGTTTCTACATAGCCATGATCAGGATTCAAATTCGGAAGGATATGGAATTTCATCCCTACACCCGTTGTTACGATTAAGTAATCATAAGCTATCTCACCGTTATTCTTTGTGTAAACAAGGTTTTCATCCGGTTCCACCTCTACGGCTGCATCATGCAAGAAACCAATGCCCTTTTTCTCTAATACTGGTCTAATATCAAAAGTGATATCCTTAACAGCTCTACGACCAAAAGGCACCCAAATCAAAGAAGGAACATATAAAAAGTTTTTACTTGGAGAGATTACTACTATTTCGGCTTCTTTTCCAATTTTACGTTTTGCTTCTAATGCTGCTGTCACCCCTGCAAAGTTGCTCCCTAATACGATGATCTTTTTCATAAACCTTGATTTTAATGGTTAAAATTTACCCGAGGTTTTCCTACTTCTTGGGTTTCACACAACAAAGGTAAATATGAACATGTATTCATATAATGACATAGGCAGCAGGTTTGGATGATAAATGTCAATTATTGGTTTAAAAGTTTAATGGTGTAAAGGATTATTAAACCTTTACACCATTAAAGTCTAAACAAGAGATTTAATTCCTTCTACAAATACGTCCAGATCCCTCGTAGTTGTATACACATTAGGAGTCACTCTTACTCCATTAATATTTTCCCATTTGATGGCAACCGTATGTACTTTATAGTTTCTAAACAGGTGATTGGCTACTTCATTGGGTTCTTTTCCATCGACAGAAATCAGTGCAATGGCACAAGCATATTCTTTCTTTTGAGAAGTATGGATGTGTACACCGGGAAGATCTTTGACCTTATTGACCCAATAATTTTTGAGAAAATGTAATCTTTCTTCTTTTCTGGCACTACCGATCATATGGTGAAAATCTATGGCTTGACCAATGGCTTGTTCGATGGCGAAAGATCGTGTTCCTAAGTTCTCGAATTTTCTGATGTTATCACTTTCCGGGTCTGGTGCAGCGAAAAGAGGATATAAATTCTCAATTTTTTCCTTTTTGACATAAAGCAAACCACTACCAAAAGGAGCACAAAGCCACTTATGCAGACTGGTTCCAAAATAATCCCCACCAAGATCAGGTATATTATAATCTAAATGAGCAAAGGAATGCGCAGCATCTATTAAAACTTCAATACCTCTTTTTCTTGCTTCATCAGCAATTTTTTTGGCTGGCAAAACTTGTCCAATCCAATTGATTAGGTGAGTGATGTGAACAACTTTCGTTTTTGAAGTAAAAGCACTAACAAATTCATCCACAATCATTTGATCATCTTCAATGGGAAACTCAAAATTCAACCATTTTAGGACTATTCCATCTCGATGAGCTCTTTGCTTCCAGGCATTGATCATATTGGGATAATCCTGTTTGGTGAGAACCACTTCATCCCCTGCTTTTAATCTTAGGCCAAAAATAACCGTTTCTAATGCTTCCGAAGAATTTCGATTGATTGCCAACTCATCGGCACTACAACCAGCAAGTTGAGCCAGTTTTTTCCTCAGTGGTTCTCGACCTTGGTCCAAAGTACGCCACATATAATAAGAAGGTGCTTCATTGCTCAACCTATTGTATCTTTCTACAGCTTCTTGCACCACTCTGGGCTGAGGACATACTCCCCCATTATTTAGGTTGACTATACCGTTTCTTCCAATATAGTC
>JBCBCD010001320.1:0-1923 GCA_038530915.1 Bacteroidota bacterium | reverse complement strand
CAGTTACGATAACGATCAATAACAACAAAACCACAGCGGTTACAGAAGTTACCGTTAATGATTTAATCCCTACAGGTACGACTCTAGTACCAGGCTCTATCAATGGTATCGATGATTTTCAAACGAATGAGAATACCCTTGTTTTTGATCTAGGTGTCCTACCTCCAGGCGCATTAAGGCGTATCAGCTATCGCCTGCAAAGTGATCCAATGCTATTTTCAAATCGAATCTTTTTTGATGATGCAGAAGTAATTGACGCAACCTGGAGTATATCTGATCTAGCAGGGAGCGATACCTGGAGAATTAGCATAGAACAACCTTTTGAGGGGGAGCGGTCCTGGTTTGTACCTAGTACACCACGGAGTAACGACCAAACCATTCGACTGGTACAACCCCTGCGGGTGGATGCAAGCCAACCCGTCTTACGCTTTTACCATGATTACAATATTGAGCCTGGTCTAGATGGTGGTTTAATTGAGATTTCAAGTAATGGTGGTATATCCTGGGCACCTTTATCGAGAGAACAGATCTTTAGAGAACCTTATACTGGAAGAGTAGCTCCCAACACTTTTGGTGTAAATCGGCAAGATGCTTATTGGGGAGAGAGCCCCGGTTATGTAGCCACTTACGTGGATTTATCAGATTTTATTGGCGAGCGTATCAACCTACGCTTTCGATATAGTACCAATCTAGAACCAGAGCTCACTGGATTTGAAACAGAGGGGTGGTATATCGATAATATCGAAATTATGGATATGTTTAACTATGCCACGGAGGTTTGTCTGACTACCGCACAAGGCGACAACATCTGCCAGGCGCCAGAACAGAGGGGTACCATTGTAGAAACCGCCTTACCCACTTCTTCTCAGGAGATTATTGACGGTGGTTTCCAGGTCCAGGTTTTTCCAAATCCTGTTCAAAACATCTTGAATATCCAGATGCAAGGCACCAATCAAGACAATATTCAATTGGAAGTGACATCTTTGAATGGACAAACACTATTGCTGCGTAGCTTAGACGGTAGTCTTCCAGATAGAATGGAGCAGTTAGATTTGAGTGATTTACCCAAAGGCGTTTACTTCTTGAAAGTAAGCAGTGCTGAAAATATTCAAGTGGAGAAAATTGTAGTGCAATAAAAAGCGTGAGACTTACTTTCCAGCTAAAAACATAATTTATCCCGAATTTTCTACTTTGAAAATTCGGGATTTTTTTCATAAACATTTGATTTTGGGCTTTAGCGAAATTTGTTTAGACTAAAGATTTTTTCGTTTAGCTTGGGATTGTTTCCCGAAAGACTTCGGGATCATTCGATACAAAAACAGCTTGCCCGTAGGGAACCAATCCCGCAATTTCTGCGGGAGCCTGGCCAAACTCTCTCGTAGTACTGCGGGATCAAACAATGCCCAGGCGGCCTCCCGCAGTTCTTCCAAATTTGTTTTCTACATAAAAAACTTAAAATGCAAAGGAAAATCAGGGTGGCTCATATAAAAAATGAATTATTTATTCTTCTTCAAATCATCCAAATACTTAACAAGTTCCATCTCGTCATAGATTAAGACTTCGCGGGCTTTACTTCCTTCACTTGGCCCAACGATGCCCATAGCTTCCATTTGATCCATGATCCGACCTGCTCGGTTATAACCGAGTTTAAGTCTTCTTTGAATCATTGAAGTAGAACCGTGCTGATTACCTACAACCAATTTGGCCGCTTCTTCGAAAAGATCATCAAGGTCAGAGTATTTCAATCCAGAGGCACCAGGAATATCTTCTTCTCCATGAAATTCAGGTAGATAATGCGGTTCTGGATAACCCCGTTGCTCACCGATAAAGTCGATCACTCTTTCTACTTCGGGCGTGTCAAAAAAGGCGCCTTGTACCCGGACCATTTCGCCCCCAACTGACAATAGCATATCTCCTCGACCA
>JBCBCD010001319.1:0-1927 GCA_038530915.1 Bacteroidota bacterium | reverse complement strand
CGCTACACCAAGACCGTCGCCCGCTAGCAGTTTATAGGCTACCAAGCCCACTTCGTGGGTCAATTCACCCTCCCTTAATAAAAGCACTGTAAAGAAATCTCGACGGTGTTATTTAACTGGATTTTTGTTTACGGTAGATTTTATGGAGAAAACATCTTCCATTTTCATCAACTGGAAACCACACGCGCTACTTGGCTCTTCGCATTCAAAGTCCGAAAATATAAACGCTTCCTTGCTAATCATTTTTGTTAAACTAAATTGAACAAAACATCTAATGCACTAAGCATATATAAATCTTGTGAAACTACTTGACAAAACAACCTTTAAAGATAAAAAACAGGCTTTTCAGGTTTGGACTGAACTTTACCTTGGGTTTTGAAACGCTCAAATTGAAATACATAATGTTATGTGTATCTTCTGTTGTTGATTTTTTTACTTAGCCATTGGGGGGTAACCCCGAGGAAATTCGCAATTTTTTTCCAGGACACATCATGGATGATTTCTGGATATTCGGAGTACAAAAAGTCCAATTTGGAATCAATTCCCATTGACTTTATGGAAATGAACATTTTGTCTTCCAATAGGTTTTCCAATAACCTCTTCCGAAAATACAATCCGATACCATCGGAGTACAAATAACTGCTATCGAACAATCTATGGGGTATAAATATTCCTTCGGTATCTGTAACTGCTGAAACCACATCATTCACAACCGAACGGGTCAGAAAACTGGAAATATTGCTACAAAGATTTTTTGATTTAAAGAACCGGGTTATGGTTTGTTCTTTTTCGTTGAAATATTCTGTAATTACGATTCCTTTTGAGATAAAGAGCATGTCCAAGCAGATTTTCGAATGTGGAAAAATTACACTGCCCTTTTTAAAGCTAACCTGTTTTAACTGTGGCCTAAACTCCTTCCATTCTTCATCAACGGACTGCTCCACGTATTTGTCCAATTCCTTTTTAAAGAATTCAATTGGCTCTTCTTCCATTGTTGTTTTCTAGTTTTTAGAGACCCCAAACCTGGTTTCCCTGAACTTCATTGGGGTATCTCCAGTAGCCCTCTTAAAGAATTTTATAAAGTTTGTTGCCTCTTTAAAACCATAATCAAATGCGATTTCTTTTATAGATAGATTGGTCGAGGCCAAACTGCGTTTGGCTTCTAATATTGTATAGTCGTTTATATAGTCTTTGGCCGTACTTTCTGTAAACACTTTGGTGAGAGTGTTCAATTCTTTATAAGATATATTCAAAAGATTGGCGTAGTGTTTTGCAGACCTTGATTCTTTATGGAACAGGGAAACGTAGTATTGAAACTTTGAAAATGTAGCAAAATCCCCATGATAAGATTTTACGTCATGGCCCGCGTGTAATTGTGCTTTTAGTAAAAATACCGTGAGCATAGAGGCCACTAAATTCTCTTTTACTATTCCTAGGTCAAGTGCCAGTTCCCTTTCCAATGCTGTTATAAATAGCTCGATATCCCCAAAATCTTTGAACATTGCGGGGTTTAGAACATAATTGGACAAAAAACTGATTTTGGAAAAAGCGGACTGTGAAAAATTCCTGACCATAAAATCTTCGGTAAAGTTCATAACGTACCCTTTACCTGTTGATGTTCTATGGAACCTGTGAATCCTTTCTTGAGATATGAAAAGGCAGTATCCTTTTTCCAAGGTATAGGTTATAAAATCCACCTCATGATTGGTTTCTCCTTCCGTCAATAACAGTAGTGTAAAGTATTTTATTCGATGGGAAACAAATGGGTCAACGCTTGAGGAGATTTTTCCGGAGTAAACATCTTCAATTCTAAACCATTGAAAACCGAAATCTTGCATTGACTCTTGATAATCGGGAGCGGTCTCTAAATGATCTTTGTTTTCCATAGCTATACGTAAAGAACTTGTATTCCCATATCTTTGGAGAG
>JBCBCD010001318.1:0-1927 GCA_038530915.1 Bacteroidota bacterium | reverse complement strand
AAACGACAACGCATAATTTTTGTCATCTCTAAAGCCTTGATTTTCAAGGGCATTGCCAAATAAAAAGCGGTCTGGACGGGATTGGAAATCATAGAAATTGCTGAAAATGGAGACTGGGTAGCCGTTTTTTATGAATTTAAGTCTTCTATTCCGGGTGTAGAATCCAATATGGCTACCGAATGGTTTAGGGTAGAAGATGGAAAAATTAAAGAATCATTATTGATTTATGATGCTTCAGAATGGCGTAAGGTTTATGCTAAGATGAGTAAATAGGTTCTGGTTGAAAAGTTTAAGGGTTTAAAGATTTCTCTCTTAGACCCTTAGACCCAAATAAACCTCTCAGTTTCCCTTCCAAATCTTAAATAACTGTTAGAAAATCCTCTCTTTTTCGTCAAACCAAAATAAAATGTGAAATTTAAGTGGTTAGCAGAACTGAAATATAAATTTTAGCTGTGCAGCATTTTTGTTTATCAAGGCAAAAAGTAGGCCCGATACACATCGTAACTAATTTTAACGCAGAGAAACAGAAAAAGAAGCCGCTTAAATTGCATAGCTTAATTTTGTTAACCACTTAAGACAACACATTCTATTAATTTCTATTTTATTTAATACTAAAGTTTGTCATCTCTAAACTCCTTCGATTTTCAATTTGATAAATCTTACTATCTTTAAAACAAAACCCGATTTACTTTATAACTAAAATTCAACTAAATGGCCGTTTTTAATCTCAACATTAATGGACAAAAGCGGGAGGTGGATGTAGATCCGGATACTCCTATGCTTTGGGTACTACGTGATCATGTCGATCTTACAGGAACAAAATATGGTTGTGGTGTGGGTATGTGTGGTGCTTGTACCGTACATTTAGATGGTGTTGCTGTGCGTTCTTGCCAGTTGCCTGTTTCTCAGGTCAAAGACAATAAAATAACTACCATTGAAGGTCTCTCTGAAAAAGGTGATCATCCTGTACAGCAGGCATGGATTGAGCATGATGTGGCTCAATGTGGTTATTGCCAGGCAGGGCAAATTATGAATGCAGCTGCTTTATTAAAAACCACTCCGAATCCTACTGACGAAGAAATTGAGGGTATTATGAGTGGAAATATCTGTCGCTGCGGAACTTATGTGAGAATCAAAGAAGCCATTAAAACTGCCTCTAAATCTTAAACCTTCGAACAATGACTACAATAAAAACAAAAATAGGAAGAAGATCATTTTTGAAAACCTCCGCTGCTGCCAGTGGTGGTATACTGATTGGATTTAGCTGGTTGACGAGCTGCTCGCAATTGGAAAATCCTGAAGAAGCTGGTGTAGCTATTCCCAACGAATGGTTTGATATCAATGGTTACATCAAAATTGGTGATACCGGTATGGTAACCATTTACTCTCCCAATCCAGAAATTGGTCAGAATGTAATGACGTCTATGCCAATGATTGTAGCTGAAGAGTTGGATGTACCCTGGAAAAATGTCGTAGTAGAACAAGGCATGTTGGATGAAGATGTATTTGACAATCCACAGTTTGCAGGTGGTAGTTTGTCCATCAAATTGGGTTGGGATCCTTTGAGAATGGCGGGTGCTGCCGGTAAGAGAATGTTGTTGGAAGCTACTGCAAAAGAATGGGGTGTAGTTGTTGCAGATTTGGTAGCAAGCCAGGGTGTAATTAGTGAGGTGAATGGAGAAAGAACCATTGGCTATGGCGAAATTGCTTCTAAAGCAGTGGATATAGAAGTACCAGAAGAATTAGAGTTGAAAGATCCAAAAGATTACAAGTTGATTGGTACAGCTAAGAAAAATGTACGTGGAGAGCAAATTGTAACTGGTACAGCTACTTTTGGTCTTGATTTCAAGAGAGAAGGCATGAAACTAGCTATGATAGAGCATCCACCAGCATTTGGTATGAGAGTAGTAGATTTCAATGAAGCTGA
>JBCBCD010001317.1:0-1938 GCA_038530915.1 Bacteroidota bacterium | reverse complement strand
ATGAAGTTTTCGATGGCGTACTTCCCGTACTCCCATTTGCGGTAGGTGTTGACAGTATCCAATAGCTCCATTTCCACAAAGTCGGTCAAGGTTTCGTTCTCAATTCCAAACTCACTTATATCCTCTTTCAGGATACCCTTCAATCGTTCCCTTTCAGGCTCTTCCATATTGTTTATGAGATGGTATGCGAACTCTTTGGTCATATTGACCATGGGTAGCCTGCCATCATGAACCACTACCATAAAAGTGGCTTTCCGTGAAGGTTCGACACTTTCCTGGTGAAGAAGATAGGCAAGGACATCGGCAGCCTTTTTGTAGGTATCCTTTAAGCCTCCAATATCACTGGAGGTGTCCAAAATTGCTATTTCCAAGAAATCGTCTTCCATCACATGGATTCAATAAATTAAAAGTAACAAATCCAAAGTTACCTCAGACAATTTCCTTCTTTCCCTAACCATAGAATTCCAAAGCAATATTTTGGAATTTCTTCGAAAACAGTTGTTACCTGAAGTTGGGCTCAGGAAGAAAAACAATTGGTTTAAAAATGGAGGGTAATCGGATGAAGCTACCAATGATAAATGGGCTCCTATATATATTCAATACTATATTGCTATATGCATGTATAGCAATAATCAATGCTATAAAGCTATATAGCAATGAACATTTTATCATATGGTCATATGACAATTTGAATTGGTAAGAATACTGATTAGTCGTTTTGTTTTTCATAAGACCAAATACTTTCCCAACAAGAATTGGAAATTGGTTCCGTAAATTGTTAATTCTTGGTAATATTAATGAAGACCAGGAATAGGACTATTAATCTTTGAAATCCCTAAAGCTATGTGATAGACTCATAAAACTTCCCTTCTAAAGGACACTATTTAAGTATTTTGGCAATTTTGTTTTAGAGTTTTCTAAGACAAGTATTTTTTGGAAAACCACTTCTCGACCTAATCTATCCTATTAAGCGGCCAAATAAGAAAAGGCCCAGCTTCTATTTGGGCCTTTTCATTGTTTTATGTATGCTAGATGAAACCTATCAATAACCGGGATTTTGTTCAACGAAAGGTGACAAATCCCTAACTTGTTGTGGAATCGGAAAAATGGTCAAATTCTGTCCAGGTGCAGAAGCAGCCTCCTGGGGCTGCCCAGGTCTTCTCAAGTTCAGACCATTTCGCAACAGGTCCATTCTTCTCTGGCCCTCGAAAGCAAGCTCTTTTCTTCGCTCATTGAGAATAATATCTAAATCAACAGCTCCCAAATCAGACAGTCCTGCCCTGGACCTAAGTTTATTGATATCATTCACCGGAGTGTCACCGACACTAGTTCCTGCCCTAAGGTTGGCCTCGGCCCGTGTCAAGAACATCTCAGTAATACGCATAACCGGGGCATCATCAGTGAGGTTGACCCCATCGGGAAACTTGTTCGTGAATACGGCATTCGGACTGATTGCCCCTGGACCTTCTTGATTGAGTTCTAAAAAACGAAGATCACCTGCTTCCTCGGCATAGGCATCTAAAAGGTCCTGTGTGAACGGTACATCGCCACGTCCTTCTGGCACAGGGTTGCTTATATTGGAAAATCCTTGATTAGTATCCTGGCCATCCACTTCGTTGTTTACCAAAGTGAATACATGCTCTGCATTATCAGGTGAATCATAAAAGGTATAATCCGATGCCAAGGTATAGAATGGGTCGCTTATGACCATATTGGCCATGCTGGCCGCCTCGTCCCATCTTTCTTGGTACAGGTACAATCTAGCCAATAATGCCCTTGCGGCGCCTGGATTTGCTTTGATTCTGGTTCCATCTGCCAAAAGGGGTATCACGGCCAACAGCTCGGCTTCCACAAAGTCTAGGACCTCACCTAACGTAGCCCTTGGGAGTTCAATACCGGTCTCAGAGGTTGTCACCAATGGGACACTCAGATTGGAAC
>JBCBCD010001316.1:0-1943 GCA_038530915.1 Bacteroidota bacterium | reverse complement strand
CACTTTGGTTTTGCTCCCTATCAATTACCTGCCTTAGGTGCATGCTGGCCTCATGATAATTCTTGAACTTGTTTTTTTTGGTGCCGCCTGTCCAGCGGCCTTTTTCTACGCAATATACAGGGATGTCCATAAGACCACTGCGGGGAGGTATTACCATGTCCTGGCCAATCACGCGGTCTTGCATGCCGCCAGTGATTACCTCGCCAGACATCAGGAAAATAGGCTGATCCGAAAAGTTTTCGATAGTAAGTGTGTTTACGCTTGCACGGATGCGCCCCCGTTCGTTAGTGCGTTCCATAATGGCCGCTTGGTTGGTTGCAAGGGCCTGGCGCAGACTCATGGCATTGTTGAGACTGGCAAGCTGCTCGTTGGCCTGTGCAAAACTTGCTTTGGCGCGAATGGGAATGATTTTGAGGTCTCTAAACTGGTAGGCACCGGCATAGTCTACTTCTAAGTGCTCATAAGTGAATTGGGGGTAGGCAGGCGTAAGCAGGGAAAACAGGGCGATTATTAGCATTGTTGATCTCATAGTAAAATTGCTTGTCGGGATTCGAAATAGTGACATTTCCTTCTATACTTCCTTTCGGACTTGGAAAGTTACTTTTGTCTTTATGAAGTTGTTTAAGAATTCCTGATGATTTGATTGGTAATTGCTTGGAAGTCAAGACAAAGCTTCTTTTTTGTTTCGTCCGTACGGACGAGGACAAAAAATAGCTGCTGTATTGGCTTTCAATGAGTTGCCAAGCATTTATTGAGGAGTTCATAAACAACTTCTTTATAATAAAAGACCTCATTTTATGAGTATTGGTTTTTAAATTATTGCGAAAAACCAAATATTTTACAAATGATATACTGATGATTGTGCCTGATCAATTAAAAACAGTATTTAAGCTCAACGGAAAAGTATTTGAGAAACGATTTGTAAAAAACATTTAAATTTAAAATATTTAAATATGGCTGCTGGAGATTGGAAAGATTTGCTTTTAGCTGCTCAGAATGGAGATATTGAATTGGTAAAATATCATATAAAAGAAGGAGTCAATCCTAATTATCAACACCCTGAGTTATTGACTACCCCTCTCATTGTAAGCATTGAAAACACCAATATTGAAGTCACTAAATTTCTCTTAGAAAATGGTGCTGATCCGCATTTAAAAGCAGGTTTCAGCACTGATAGTCCGATGATTGTTGCCAAACGACTTAGGAATAAAGAAGCAATGAAGTTACTAGAGCCTTATTGTAAATCTTTTCTTCAATGGTTATTTCTAAAAATATAAAAAAAACAGAAATGAAAAACAGAGTTAACATATCTATAGTTATTTTCAGTTTGATGGTATTGTCAAATTTGAATGCCCAAGTTGGAGGCAATCAGGTTTATCAAAAACAATCAATAAACTATAATCGAAATGGAGTAACAACTAAATCTATTTACTCTACGGATAGTACTTTAGTTGTAACCTCAAAAATCCTGCTAAATCAACTTGCAGAGTCTTACATGATTACGATTAGTGTAAACAGCATTGCAGAAACTGTAATAGAAGCTAATCAAATTACAAATAAGAAAATTGAAAATGTTGTTGCTAAGGTAAAAAAGTTAGGGGTTTCCAAAGATGATCTCTATGTTGACTTTGTGGCAGAAACAAAAATGTATGACCATACAATTACAGATAGGGAAATCAAGGAATATTTTGATGGTTTTAGCATTAGAAAAAATCTAATCATCAAAACATCTGAACTTTCCAATATTGATCAAATAATTGACTATTGCTCGGAACAAGAAATTTATGACATAGTCAAAGTGGACTATAGAAGTGAAGATCTAGAAAAAATCAACGATTACTTGTTTGATGAAGCATTAAAAATATCTAGGAATAAAGTCAAAAGGTTCTCTCAAAATAGTTCTGTTCAACTGACAAATAATTACAGAATTGCTTCGGAATCAT
>JBCBCD010001315.1:0-1950 GCA_038530915.1 Bacteroidota bacterium | reverse complement strand
CACAGATCACTGTATCATCCATGGTGCTGATGGTACCACCTTCTACCAAACATTCTACAACATTAGAGTTTTCGGCACATATGGTTGGTGAGCTTGTTGCTGCCCAGTCAGATGATTCATTTCCATCTCCATCGAATTGAAGAGATTCTTCATCACTAAAAGCAGGAACGAAATCGTCTGTTGACCAAATTCCAGCTGCTACAGCTACAGAAGAACGTCCATGTCCACTTGAACCCCATTCAACATAGTCAACAATTGCAGCTGAACTACTGAAAGCAGAACTTGTATACAAGCCCATTTCACCATCATCCCAACTGATGGTATTAAAATTGTCCACAGTTAAAATATCGCCTGGGTTCATTGAAGTAGCTCCACATTGAAGATTGGAGTCGCTAATTCGTTGATAGGCTGGGAAATCACACAGCCAGTATCCAGAAACATCTACTGTTGTGTCTCCAATATTCTTTAATTCTACCGTTCCATTCGGTAAGATTTCATTAATTACTACTTGTGCATTCAACGAAGCGTTATTCAACGTAAAAAGCAACATTAAAATGGGTATAAAAAACCTACAATCAGTCTTAAAAATATTTGAAGGCCAGTTGATAAAATCTAGGGATAAACCTGTGTTTTTTCTTTTATCACGGTGTAAAGAGTCTATTGCCATTAGATAAAATTGTTTGTTTAAAAATGAGATGACGATGGCAAATCTCTTCGCTAAAAATGGTTTATGCCAATTGATTTTTTCAACCTAATATAGATTTTATCTAACTTAATATGTAATAGCGTGGCGGCGACATTATTTTAGGTCGAAACTTGTAGTGGGCACTACAAAACCCTTACAAATAAGGGATTGTATAAAGAAAAACAGGTTAACTGTCCGTAAAACTGCTAAATCAAACTTTCACAAATTGGCCATTTTTGAACTGTCTCAACTTTGACAAAATCAACCTTATAGACTTGATACAAGACAATACAAAGCTGATTTATATTAGACTTTATTCGAAACTAATTTTTGATTCATTAAAAATCATTCTCAATGACCATCACTCAATTGGAGTATATTGTTGCTGTTGCTGATTGTAAAAGTTTTGCTAAGGCAGCCGAAAAGTGTCACATCACCCAACCAACTTTAAGCGTACAAATAAAAAAGCTTGAGAATCATTTAAAAGTTAGTCTCTTTGATCGTACCAAAAAACCAGTTCAACCGACCACTATTGGCCTACAAGTTATCGAACAAGCGAGGATGACTTTGAGTGAATTGAGTCGCATTTCAGATATCATTAAGACAGAACAAGAAGATAGCAATGGAGAAATCAGGCTAGGTATTATCCCTACCCTTAGTCCTTACCTATTACCATTATTTTCAGGTTCATTTTTAGACAAAAACCCCGGCACACAATTGTTTATTAAAGAAATGCTTACTGAAGAAATCCTCTTTGATTTATACAACAACAATATAGACATAGGCATTTTAGTAACGCCACTGGAAAACCATGATCTAAAACAAATTCCTTTATTCCATGAACCATTCATCGTTTATATGTCTAACAATCATATTTTATCCGAAAATGACGATATAGATTTATGCGATTTGGATTTAAATGAAATGTGGTTGCTCAAAGCAGGACATTGTTATAGAAACCAGGTCCTTAATCTTTGCAGTCAAAATGCTATGAGGGAAAACAAAAAGGCCATACGTTTTGAAAGCGGGAGCATAGAAACCTTGCGCAGAATAGTAGAAAAGCAGCAAGGGTATACACTCCTGCCTAAGTTGGCTACTTTAGAGTTTGCCCCTCAACAACAACAAATGGTAAAAGAGTTTTTAGATCCTAAACCTGTTCGTGAAGTCAGCATTGTTTTGCATCGTAGGTTTGTAAAAACCAATGTGGTTGAAAGCTTAAAGCAAAGCATACTTGAAAATATACCATCAGAATTCACGCAACACAA
>JBCBCD010001314.1:0-1953 GCA_038530915.1 Bacteroidota bacterium | reverse complement strand
GGTGATGAGTCTACTCGCATAATATTGCTCTACTCTAAAAATTTACTAGCCAAGAAGAATATCATTACGAATGCACTCAAGTCTCCAATTCACTGACCAATGTAATTTTTTACATATTCTATTTTCTCTCCATTGCTATAGTACATATTCACAAAATACTGTAGACCTGTAACAATCAAGCCTTCTGCTTGCAAAGTCCTAAACAATTGATAATGATAATTTGTGTAGGTGGGTGTAAAGTCTAGTGTAAATGCAACAGGCCTTTTCACGGGTAGAAATAATCTTTGAGAATCATACATATCCATTTTTCCCTGAAAGATCGTTGAATCATTTGCAAGCAATTCTTTTTGATTCTTTTCAGTGTCTTTACCCGCTATTTTATAAGCAGCATTGACCTTTACTTCTCTACTTCTGGGCTGATAATTAGAGCTGCTGGGATCAGTAGTAGTTATGATATTTAAAATACAAGTAATGCTGTCTAAAAAAACTGCCTCATCAGATGTATTGAGCAGATCAAAAGTGAATTTTGCGGAATAATCCGTATTGAATAAAGTAATCGTATCTTTTAATAAAATCACCTTTAATGAATCCGATTGGGCATACAAAGCTGAAATGCAAAAGCAAAAGAATAATATGATTACAGTTCTCTTCATCTATTCGACTTATTGTTGGGTAGTAACCTATCAATTTTATTACTCTCCTTTCTCAAAATCCTTTTCAAAAGATGTTGTTATGATGGTCTTGCCATTGCTAAAATGCATGACGAAATAAAATACTCCCTTTTTAATATCAATTTTTCTAAATTTTTCCAATTCAAGTGAATAGGTTAACAAATAACGAGCAGGTTCATTTTTCTTGAAAGCCAATCTTGGCTCCGCCTCAATTGCTTTTGTTTTTATAAACAAAGCATCCGACCCTAAATCTTTATAGAATATCTCAGAATCTTCTATTACTTTGGATCTATTCACATTGTAGAGCACCATAGGGTTAATTTTAACCCCAGAATAACGTCTCATGTCATCCACAACCAAAAACTTAGTATGTATTTCAATTTTTTCGAGGTAAATCGTTTTATTGAACTGACTCAAGGTGGTTATGTCAAAATTGACATCCAAAGAATCTGAAATTTCAAATTTCTGATCAAGAATGGAAATCTTCTTTTCTTTCTTTAATTTAAGAATGCGTTCTACTTCAGTAGGCGGATACTCCCACTGCCCCCAAATGAATGAAAAAGGAAAGGCGATAAAAAGAAATAGTGATACCGACTTTAAAATATAAGAAGGCATAAGTCTAATCATTTAGGTGCTGAGTTAGTAAGCACATTCTTGCTAAATACTTCTGAAACCAAGGTACTTTGATCACTAAAGTGCAAAACAAAAAAGAACTTACCTCTCAAAATCTGACTTTTATACAATGATTCTAATTCATGACTGATGTTAAGTAGAAAACGTTTGGGCATTTTTTTATCCAACATCAACCTGGGTTCCGTTTCAATGCGCCAAAATAACTTCAACATTTCTTCATCCATCGAAATGGTATATTTTCCCACGACTTTGGGATCTTCTTCCTGATCATCAAAATTGTATATGGCAGAAGGGGCATAAGTTGGATTATAATCATGTGAAGTAGGGTCATATTTCAAATACAAACAAGAATGGACTTCTATTTCATCCAAAAAAATGGCATCCTTAGCTTTGCTCAATAAAGCAATATCAAATTGCCCTTGGTAGGATTTCGTCATTTCTAGTTTCTGATTCAAAATAGATATTTGGTCAGATTCAAAAAGGGTTTTGCCAAAAAAATCATTGGCCTCTTGAGATGTTGAGGATAAAAGCTTAGGAGGCATACACTCTTGAGCACTACCCAATAAGACAGGAAGTGACAAAAGGATGGGAGCAACAATCTTCAGACATAATCTTATCATAATACTTCTTAAGATACGTATCCTTCTCT
>JBCBCD010001313.1:0-1953 GCA_038530915.1 Bacteroidota bacterium | reverse complement strand
TTAATATGGATAAAATCATTGAAGTTGCTCTAGAAAGAGGTGTAGAAGGTATCCATCCAGGTTATGGTTTTTTAAGTGAGAATGCCGTATTTGCTCAAAAAGTTACTGACAGTGGTATTGCATTCATTGGGCCAAGACCACATGCGATACGTGTAATGGGTAGCAAATTGGCAGCTAAAGATGCTGTTAAGAAGTACAATATTCCTATGGTTCCGGGTATAGATGAAGCAATCACAGATGTGGAAGAAGCTAAAAATATAGCTGATGAGATTGGCTACCCAATCTTGATCAAAGCTTCTGCTGGTGGTGGTGGTAAAGGGATGAGAATTGTAGAAAAACGTGAAGAACTGGAAGAGCAAATGAATCGTGCTATCAGTGAAGCGACTTCTGCCTTTGGTGATGGCTCTGTTTTTATAGAAAAATATGTGACTTCACCACGTCACATTGAAATACAAGTCTTAGCTGATCAACATGGCAATGTAGTTCACTTATTTGAACGTGAATGCAGCATCCAGCGTCGCCACCAAAAAGTTATAGAAGAAGCACCTTCTTCTATTTTAACTCCTGAGATTAGAACGGCGATGGGCAATGATGCCGTAAATGTTGCCAAAGCATGTGATTATGTCGGAGCTGGTACGGTAGAGTTCTTGATGGATGCTGATATGAACTACTACTTCCTAGAAATGAACACTCGTTTACAGGTAGAGCACCCGGTAACTGAGCTGATCACAGGAGTCGATTTAGTAGAACAACAAATCCAGATTGCAAGAAACAATCCGCTGCCATTCAAGCAAGAAGACCTTGAGATTAAAGGTCATGCCATGGAACTAAGGGTATATGCCGAAGATCCCTTGAACAACTTCCTTCCTTCTGTAGGTAAGCTCGAAACGTATAAAACACCACATGGTGAAAATATAAGATTGGACGATGGTTATGAAGAAAATATGGACATTCCTATTTTCTATGATCCAATGATTGCCAAATTGATCACCTACGGTGTCAATCGCGATGCTGCCATTCAAAGAATAAAAGAAGCCATTGAGCAATACGAAATAAGAGGAGTTGCCACTACCCTTCCTTTCGGTAACTTCGTTTTTGAGCATGAAGCTTTTTTAAGTGGAAAATTCGACACCCACTTCGTGAAGAATTATTACACCCCCGAAGCTTTGCTTGAAAAGTCAAAAGTAGAAGCCGAAGTAGCAGCTTATCTTGGACTTAAATTATTCTTAGAGGATAGTGCTCAATTGAAGTCAATTGTGAATGATTCTGAGAGTTGGGCGAGACGTTAGCTTGTTTTCATGCTGTTATGCTGTTATGCTGTTATAATTTTTCAAATTGCAGCATGACAATATAACAGCATGATAGCATAATATTTAAGGCGTTAGGGTTGAAAATGAAATTACCTTCACCGGAGTTCCCCACATGAAGATAGACATGTCTTCCTCTACTTCCTTTAATGTTACTTGTACTTTGTAACCATCATATTTGATTTGTTCTGGCATTTTTACTGGGCGCCATTGTCTGCCTTTGCTGTCAACAATGCCCCAGAAACCACCTTCCAGTTTCATATGTTTTACCGTACCTTCTATATTGTGTTTCATATTTATCTATCGATTATTTGATTGATTTTAAAATGCAGTTGGTCAATTTGTAAACTTTGTTTTTGTACATGCTTTCGCAATGTTTCCAGTTCATTTTTCACTGCCTCTTGTACAAACTTTGGTGAATGCAAAAAAGGACTGATTTTCGAACGTACATACCAAATTTCTTTTACTTCCTTAGTTTTAAGCTTGATACTTTTAAAATATTCGTTATCAGAGATTAATACAATCGTTTTTTCTCTTTTGACTTTACTTACTATTCTTCGGACCATTACATCAGTAAGGGTTACGATAACATAAACGTAATTGTCTTTCAAGGAAGATTCCCATAAGGTGGGCTCCAAGAAGCTCC
>JBCBCD010001312.1:0-1957 GCA_038530915.1 Bacteroidota bacterium | reverse complement strand
TTCTTTAGAATACCTAATTCCCAAACGAGCTTCGAATTGATTCAACATATTGTCGTCTACAGGTCTTCCTTGTACAATATAAAATTGAGAACCAGAAGATCGCTTCTGAGGGTTGACCTGATCGCCGGTACGCGCTGCTGCAATAGCACCTTTAACATGTGCTAAAGAATCAACAAACTCTGCAGGAACAGTATAGCCTGGCCCACCAGATCCTAATGGTTGACCTTTTCTTGCCTCCTTACTATTTGGATCACCTCCTTGTACCATAAAACCATTAATGACTCTATGGAAAAGTAAGCCATCATAAAAGCCTTCTTCTGCTAATTTCAAGAAATTATCTCTATGTTCTGGAGTAGCATCACTCAACTGTATTAACATATTACCAAACTCTGTCTGTACTTCAACCAAACAGAATTTTGGTGGATCGATTGTAATCTCTTTTTCTGTCATTCTTTTCTTTTTTCCTTTATAAGCAGTTAATATAACATTATAAGTTCCAGATTCCATAAAACGGTGTTCAGGGGAAACCATTGAAGTGGTGTCTCCATCACCAAATTGCCATTCAAATCGCTCGGCTTTTTCTGAAAAATTCTCAAATGTAACAATAGCCGGAGCAACACTTTCTCCTCTATAAGTAAAATTAGCTGTTGGTCGACTACAAGAACTTAAGACAATGGTAGATACTGCAAAGAATAATAAATAGTTATTGACTTGATTCATATCTATTTGGTTGTTGGTTGTTGATTTTTAGTTGTTAGCAGCTGGTAAAATAAATTTTACCAAGCCCAACAACAAAGAAGCAACAACTAAATTAATCCATTCTAATTTTCATCTTAATATCTTCAAGTGGTCTGTCATAACTATCTTTCACCTGATTGGCAATGCGATCTACTACATCCATTCCTTCAACTACCTCGCCAAAGACAGTATACTGACCATCAAGAAATGGTGCACCTCCTTGCTCAAGATAGATTGCTTTTTCCTCCTCAGTATATGTCAGATCATTTCTTTGAGCAACCATATCCAAAAAGTTGGTATCTACTTCTCTACCGTGCACAATATAAAATTGAGAACCCGAGGATTTCATCTCAGGGTTATTATCTCTGGCTGCTGCTAAAGCTCCTCTTTTATGAATGGCACCAATCTCTGCATCTATCATATATCCAGGTCCACCCATTCCTAATCGTTGGCCTTGTGGAGCATCTTTCGAATCCGGATCGCCTCCTTGTATCATAAACTGGTTCATGATGCGGTGAAAAAGCAGGTCATCGTAAAACCCTTCTTCAACCAGTTGTTCAAAATTTTCGGTATGCTTTGGTGTACTGTCATACAACATGACCCTGATATCACCAAATTCAGTTTCGATAACAGCATACTTAGTCGAGTCAAAATCACAAGAAAAAGTCAATGTGAGTAAAACTAAAAAAGTAAAAATCTTCGTGCGAAAGTCCATTGTATTGAGTTTATGAGTTTACTTTACCTCACCCTCCTTCGGTTGGCGAGTAAGATTATAGGGTTAAAAGTAAAACAACTCCTAACCTTATAATCTTATAAGCTAATCAACTAAAAAAATCTATTCCTCTTCGAAGCCTCCATTTTCAGCATCCAATTCTTTAAAATATTGAATGACACGTTGCTTCAACAACAATTCTTGTTCCTCAACTCCTTTTTGTGTAAAAGGTTTGATGGTTTTGTAATGAGGCCAACCATCTGCATCTCTTCCCACAAATTCATAATATCCATCATAGCTCAACAAGCGACAAACAGCAATGTGCATCAAATCTTGTTTCTCTTCTTTTGTAAAGTTACTTTTCCAACGCCCTAGTTCCTGAATACCAATCAAAAATAAGACTGCGTTCATGTCAGGGAGTGCTTCTCTACCAAAATATTTTTTTACAATATGTTGTACTTTGAGCCATTCAAAGTCTAATTCCCATAGTTCCATAAAACTTTGTTT
>JBCBCD010001311.1:0-1960 GCA_038530915.1 Bacteroidota bacterium | reverse complement strand
TGATGCACCTACTATAATCGGTGTTCTGCTTGATATTCCACAAAGTATTCTTAATGCCAACCCAATTATTACTTTCCTTTCCTTACTGAGTGTAATTTTGTTGGTCTTTCATGCAAAAATTAGCTACAAGTTATTCCACTTTGTCCCGGCACCAGTATGGGTATTGGTGATTGCAATACTCTTTGTTTATGGTTTCAACTTTTTGCAGCCCCATGATGTCACCCTTTTTGGGAAAGCCTTTCCAGTAGGTCCAAGTTTCCTGATTGATCTTCCTGAAAATATATTACAGGCGGTCATACATCCTGATTTTAGCAGATTAGGGGACCTTCCCTTCTGGCTTACGGTAGCCAGCATCACCATTATTGCTTCTATACAAAACCTTGCGATGGCAAAAGCAGTAGATAAACTAGATCCATATAAACGCAAAACCAATTTAGATAAGGACTTGATTGGAGTAGGCATAGGCACTGCTATCTGTGGATTAATTGGCGGCTTGCCTATTATTACTGTCATTGTCAGAAGCTCTGTCAACATTCACAACAATGCGAAGACATCCTGGTCAAACTTCTATCACGGAATATTCCTACTTCTTTTTATCATTCTTTTAAGTCCAATCATTCAGAAGATTCCATTAGCAGCTCTTGCCGCTATCCTGGTTTTCACCGGTTATAAATTAGCTTCGCCAAGGGTAATCAAACAAACCTATTCTCAGGGAATTGAACAACTCCTTTTCTTTTCAGTCACATTAGCTATTACCTTAGCAACCAATTTACTGTGGGGCATTTTGAGTGGTATGGCCATCACTCTTGCCGTCCATCTCCTATTGGCCAGAATGCCTGTAGAATTGTTTTTAAAAAAGATCTTTAAATCCAATACCAGGCTTATAAAACAAAAAGACCTAAGTTATGAATTGCAGGTTGATGGAATAGCCAACTTTTTGTCCATGCCAAAATTGAAAGACCTCTTGAATGCAGTCCCCGAAGGAGCTAATTTACGAATTGACCTTAGTGAAACACATCTGGTAGACTTGACCGTCTTAGAGTTTTTCCAGGAATATGGAGGAAAACTAAAATCTAATGGGGGTAAATTTGATTTGAAAGGTTTACAACATCATGTGGCCTCTACCAATCATCCTCTAGCACTAAAGAGCTTAAATGTTCCATTGAAGTCTAAGAAAAGTCCCCGGCAAATTAGCCTGGAAGCTTTTTCAAAAGAAACAGGTGGCGACTACATGCTTGAAGTAGATTTGGACACTTCTTACTTGCGGAATTTTCAGTTTTTTGAATCCCGCCCTATAGAAAGAAAAACAAATGTTATAAAAGGTAACTTTTCCAATCCTACTATTCAATGGGAAATGGCCGACATCACTTTCGACGAAGGAGCATTGCAAGCAAGTGAAGTTTACCATACTACTGTTCAAGTCATCCATTTACCTTTTGAAATTCCTCGGTTTATTTTAGAAAAAGAAGGTTTTTTTGATAAGATATTTGACCGAGTACTGGCTTTGTCTGGCCAAAAAGATATTGACTTTCAACTATTTACAAAATTTTCAAATCGTTTTTTGCTTAAAGGTGAAGATGAGGCGATTATTCGAGCCTTTTTCACAGAAGAGCTTATACTTTTCTTTGAAAATACAGATGTGTATCATGTAGAAAGCAATGGAGAAGCTTTATTGATATTTCAATATTTAAGGCTTGCAAGGACAGAAGAAGCCAGTAAAATGTTGATGTTTTCAGAAGATCTTATTCATTTATTGGCGACTCAAATTGAACGGTAATGGGTTTAAGTGGATGTAATTAAATATTCAAACACTAACTAACCCTCTAGTCGTTTATTCAATTTTATGAATTAATGAGAATCATGAAATTATTGAAATACATAGAACGATTCTTCGGTTTATTTCTCGTTTTAGCTATTGTCATGGGTTTGATTGCCCCTTTGCAAGGAGGTGTTTGGTTAC
>JBCBCD010001310.1:0-1963 GCA_038530915.1 Bacteroidota bacterium | reverse complement strand
CTACTCACATAGTTCAAGCACAAAACACTTTGCCTTGTAACCTTCCCAAAACCATAACTGAATTGACGTCCACTGATTATATCATTCCTGAAGGGGCTTCGGAAATTGACATTGAATTGAGAGGTGCTGATGGAGGTCATGCTCTCGTTAATGGTAACACTTGTAATATAAGAATAAGAGGAGGAGCCGGAGCAACCGTAGAAGCAACTTATATGGTCAGTACAGACCTTAGTGTAGATGCCTTGCGTCCTAATGGTCGATTACGAGTATTTATAGGGAGGCCTGGTCAGAATGAAAGAAAAGATTGTTTTCCACCACCTATAGGGGTATATGGAGCTGGAGGAGGATCATCAGCTATTCTTTATTTACCTCCTAATGAGACATTGTGGCGAATCTTGGCTGTCGCAGGCGGCGGCGGTGGTGGTGCCTATTTTACGACTCAGTTTCTTAGAGTAGGCAAAGGTGGAGAAAGAGATATTCTTGGTTCTGCCCCAACAAATGATTCTCAGGCAGGTGAAAGTAGTACTTGTCCTGTTCCTTTTTTAGCAAATGTACAGCCTGGAGGTTCTATAGTTTGTAATTTGGCTGAAGGTGGACGTTCTATGGTAAGAGGGTTTGAAATGTTAGATACTGATCCTACTCTTGAAAACTTTGGTGTTTTATTACATGACAACAGCCATATACATAATACAGGAGGAGATAGGGGCAATAACCCAAAAGGAGGAGATGGATTTACCGGCGGCGGAGCTGGCCTGGGCGGCGGCGGTGGCGGCGGTGGTTACGTAGGAGGCGGAGCTAAACAAACCCACGGCGGCGGCGGAGGGGGTAGTTTTCTTACATTTGCCTATTCGCCTAAAAATGGAGATAAGCAAAGTGGCAATGCAGGGGGGAGTACGGCCATACCTTCTCCTGGTAAGGCAATTATTACAGCTAAAAGATTATTGGATGTAAAATGCCATGACAAATTAACTGTAGAAGTAGGACAGGTAATAACAGTTTCAGATATTGATAACGGCTCAACATTGGGTTGTAACTCGGGCAAACAACTCTATGATCCCAACACAAACAGTATGATTAATAGTCTATCTTTTACTTGCGAAGATGTTCAAAAGGATAACCTGACTGCGATCATGCGAATAATAGATGTGACCGGTAAGGAAATAACCAGATGTAATACTAGTATTAAAATTGCTGACAACACTCCTCCTAATGCTATTTGTCAAGATGTGACTATAAAGCTGGATGAAAATGGACAAGGAGTAGTAGCTGCTTCTGATTTTGATAATGGCTCCACTGATAATTGTGGAGCAGTCAATTTTGTCTTTGTAGGAAATTTTGAAGTAATCAATGTTGATTGTTTTACAAAAACAAAAATGGTTGATATTGAAGTCATTGATGAAAACGACAATAAAAGTACTTGTACAAAAACACTAACAGTCATTGATGAAATCCCTCCCACGGTCGAGTGTCAGGATATCACACTATCGTTGAATGAAGATGGACAAGCTGGTCTTTTTGATGGAGTACTCTTTAAGGATGGAAATGATAATTGTGGTTTCGTTTTAAAAAATCCCAAAGGTCTATTTGAGTGTGAAGATATTGGCACAAAGAGCTTCACTTTAATTGCAGTTGATTTGACTGGTAATGAAGCTGAATGTGAGGCTATTGTAACAATAGTAGATGAAAGAGCTCCAATTGCACGCTGTAAAGATTATACGATTGCCTTAGATGAGCTAGGTAGTGTGACTGTAAATCCGATGGATTTGGATAATGGTTCATTTGACAATTGTTCTATTACTTCCTACGAATTGGATTGGGATCACTTTACCTGTGATGACATCGGTACACATACCATTCAATTGACAGTAAAAGATGCAGTTGGTTTGTCTGGTACTTGTACTTCCAATCTTACTATTGAATCTGAAGAAGGAGGTTTACCAAGTCCATTTTCCACCACTTCTAT
>JBCBCD010001309.1:0-1964 GCA_038530915.1 Bacteroidota bacterium | reverse complement strand
CTCACGCCGTGAGGTGATGAGTCCACTCTAATAAACTTCGAGTGTAGTGGTCACCTCACTAGTGAGGTGACCACTACACTCAAATTTTATTGCCTTCCCATCGCACTTTTTTCAAAATTCCTCAGAAATGAGGATTTCTTTCATATCAAACAAAAAAATGAAGTTTATCACCTTACTTACCTCTAATTTTATCCCTGAAATATCAAGTGAAACATTATTTAGGAACTAATTTATTCATATATGTTAAAACTCATGTTCTGGATTGGAGTGGCCATTACTTTGAATCAAATTTTAACCCCAAATTACGAGTGCAAAGCCCATAACGGTAGCATTTGTAGATAATTATAAAACACCCTTAGCAGTATTTGATTGGGGTACAAAACTTAGAAATACCTGCTGGAGTGTATTTTGTTAGATAGGAGATATTTGATAACAGCAAAGTCGAAAAATCAATAGTAGTTAGATGTAGAGTAGTTTTGATTGTTTTGATATAAATGCAGGAAGATAGTATTAGTGGACTATCTTCCTTTTATTTATTGTAAGCTAAATTTTATGGGCAAATAATACAAAGTATTTACAGGCTTGCCTTCCATTTCACCTGCTTTGGCCCATTGATTATACATTTTTACAATTCTCAATGCTTCATCACCACAACCTCCACCAATGTCTCTTACAATTTTTGGGTTTTGTACTTGGCCTTGTCTATCGATAATAAATTCTATCACTACGGTACCTTCTACTTTATTTACTCTTGCAATGGCCGGATAATCTATGTTTCTGTATACACTCAGTAACAGATTATTATCAGAACACTTTTTTCTTTCTACATCATCTGCCTGGTTAAGGCATGCTTTTGAGAAAATAGGAAATTGATCAGGTGATCTAAAATATAATTCTTCGGTATTTAGATCCAGTGTCCCGTTTTCCCAGACCCCCCATTTTCCTTCTACATTGACTGTAAACTTATCTTGATAGTAGGCTCCAAATCTTGAGAACTTCGGTTTTTCCAAAACATTTCCAAATGAATCTATTATACCAAATAAGTTGTCATTCTTTGAAATATAATAAGCTCTTAAAGGTAACAAGGTATCATAAACCTGAGATTTGCGCTCTCCTTTTTCATCAATGAAATAATACTCATCATTTTCGTTAACATAAGCTCTACCATTCCAAAAACTACTTGCAGATTTATATTTAGAAGGAATAACCATGGTACCTTTTTCATCAATGTAACCCCAATCTTGCTTAAGTTTAACTGCTGCTAGTCCTTCAGAGAACTTTTTAGCTGCTTGAAACTTTTGCTTAAATACGGCTTTTCCCTCAGCATCAACATAGATGAACTTCGAACCTTTATTTTTTGGGAAAATATTTTGCGAGTACATCATACCCGTTACAAACATTAGAACAGTGATCAGGACTAAATTTTTCATCGGGGTGATTTTAAAAGATCATTGTAACTTATAATTTGGCAATTAGAAGTAAAAAATGCCATTTGTTATTCTTACAATAGTCTAATGAAAAAGTTCTTTCATATTGCTGATTAAAGATCAAAGAGAGAATCAAGTTTTTTCATAAGGCAATTGTTTCAGTTTACTGGCTTTGAGATAAATCGTCGTTCTACTGGCATCAATGATGAGGTTAAACCGTTTCAATAAGTTGCCACCGAGAACACTTACACGTTGACGACCTATTGCTCCTTCAAAAAAGCCTACTGGAATGTTACTAAAATCAACTGTACCTATACTAAAATTGGCAAGCCTCCCTTTTTTGGTTTTTATGATATTGCCATAAGAATCTTTTAAGTCTTGCTCACTGGTTATTTCTATGAATTCACCGATTTGGGTTTTTTCTACAAAGGGATCATCGTATAGGATGGTACCTCCATAACCGGAATGAATTAAAAAACGATTGGGGAAAGCTTTGCCATTGATGGTACTAACTCCTTTAATAAACATTAAGCCATT
>JBCBCD010001308.1:0-1964 GCA_038530915.1 Bacteroidota bacterium | reverse complement strand
AACATGCAGTTGGGAGACATCATCCCTTTGCTGCAAAGTATATTTGATCAATTTCAAGCTTTTGCTGGTAGCAAAAAACAAAAGCTGGAGATGATCTTAGCAGAAGAAGAACTAGAGATGGATCACGATCCTGAAAAGATCTTACGCATTGTTTCCAATTTATTATCCAATGCCATCAAATATACATCGGAAGAAGGGAAGGTTACCTTTGAAGTAACTTCAAGTAGAGCTGCACAGGACAACACAAAGCAGGCATTGATTTTAAAGGTGAAAGACACTGGTATGGGAATTGCTCAGGAAGAACTTCCCTACCTGTTTGACCGCTTCTATCAAGCGGGTTATGTACAACAAACGGGTGGAGGTACGGGTATTGGACTTTCTTTAACGCACGAATTGGTCCAACTAATGGAAGGGAAAATTGAGGTAACCTCTGACTTAGGCCAAGGTTCTGTTTTTACTGTCCATTTACCCATTACGCGCAATGCGGAGCCGGGGCATCTGGACGTACCCTTTCAAGTGCAGGGAGCGATATTTGGGGAAGTTCAGTCCCCTGTTTCTGAAGTTATTGAAGGAACTGATTTGCCAGTAGCGCTGGTAGTAGAGGACAATCAAGATATTAGAAAGTACTTACAATTTTGTTTAAAAGGGCACTATCAAGTTGAATTGGCCGTCAATGGGCAGGAAGGAATTGAAAAGGCACTAGAGTCCATTCCTGAAATCATCATTAGTGATGTCATGATGCCTGAAAGAGACGGCTTTGAACTGAGTGAAGTATTGAAAGAAGACATACGCACCAGTCATATTCCCATTATTTTGTTGACGGCTAAGTCAGATGTAGCTTCTCGTATTTATGGCCTAAAACATGGAGCAGATGATTATTTGGCAAAGCCTTTCAACGAAGAAGAGCTCATTGTGCGCATGCAAAATCTTTTGCAATTGAGGCAAAAATTACAAGATCGGTACAAAGATTTATATGGCCAACCCATAGAAAATATAGCAGAAAAGGACGTTTCCAAAGAAGACGAATTAATGCTCAATTTAAAAGCCATATTGGATGAAAACTTGAGCGATCCAAAATTTGATATTGAAGAACTCTGCAAACAACTTCACATCAGTCGATCTACTTTAGGGCGAAAAATTAAAGCCCTTACCGGTCGCTCTTTGAATGTCTATATCCGTTCCCTCCGGCTACAAAAAGCCAAACAACTTTTATTAACAACCGACCTTACTGTAAAAGAAGTAGGCTATGAAGTAGGCTTCTTTACTTCCACTTATTTTTCTCGCACCTATTTGGAAGAGTTTGGTGAAACGCCGGGTAAGACCAGAGAGAATCAGAGTATATAAAACGAGCTGTGGCCAACGGCCACAGCTCGTTTTATACTTTATCTGGATTATACTATTTGATCAAAGTATTGCACTATTTGACTTGATCAAATAGTGAAGTACCTTGCCCAAATAAGATAATACTCCTTTCCTTTTTTCACCCACTTTTGTCCTCGACAAGTATTTCAAAGTAAGTACAGTAGAACCAACCCATTAAAGAGTACTGTACTTTAACTCAAATGCAAAAGACATGAACACGCAAGCTACTTACAAACTTATTTTAGCACTGATCGCACTGCTAAGCTATCAAACGACCACTTTTTCACAGAGGACATTAGGTTGTAATGAATCCCTTCGGATCAACAGTTTGACCTACCAAGATTTAATCATCCCGGAAGGTATTTCACAAATCACCATTGAACTGCGAGGAGGTGATGGAGGTAATGCAAGACTAAAAGGAGGGACTTGTGACCGAAGGGTGAGAGGAGGTGCTGGAGCAACAGTTACGGTTACATACGCAGTGAGCTCAGACCTAAGTAAAGGTGAAGTAATGCGACCTGGAGGTAGATTAAGAGTTTTTACAGCAGAAGCCGGACAAAATGACGATAAAGGCTGTACAGGTTTAACTGTAAATGGAGCGG
>JBCBCD010001307.1:0-1967 GCA_038530915.1 Bacteroidota bacterium | reverse complement strand
TCTATCAATATTTCAATGAACTTTTTTGCTTAGCTTATTTTTGTCCAAGCACTTAATGGTCCATGAATTATCATAAGCAAAAGCATCAAACTCAATAGTCAATGTAAACTGTTCTTCTGAAAAACTATTTTTTCCGGGATCCCAGACTCGCATGTCAGATACGGTCCCGCAAACATCAAAGGAACCATCATCCAAAGCTGAGGCATTAAGTGTGGCCAGCCCGGAACCATCTAATTCTACCGTAACCGGTTTGCATTTTGTATTGGGCCCGGCTTCATCACGAACCATAACTCTAGAAAAACATTCATCAATGACCTCTCCATCATTATTTTTTAAATACAGATTAATGATATTTTCCCCGACATCTGCACAAGTATAGTTGTACTCATCTTTATCAGGAAACACTTCTCGAGTAAGATATCCATACTGACATGTACTAGTTATAGATCCATCATTAAAATCTTGTCCTTTAAATCCATTTTGTCCACTTTGATCCAAGGTCACGAAAAGATCCTTGCATTTAGCATTCTCACTTAGATCCTGTTCGACAGTAACTGTAGAGGTACAATAAGATCCATTTCCATATTCATCTCTTTGATAAACCCTCAGTTCACGAGTAGTACCTATATCCTTACAACGGTAATAGACCCTATCCGTAAAAAAGCCTCCATCCACATAGAAATTTATGGTCTTCTGATAATCATAATCACGTCCATTTCCTTCAAAAATGACCCTTCCGTTTTCATCTTCAAGTTTATAATATCCCATTGAAGAATAACTACTTTCATAGCCCATTCCATCACCAAATAAATCGTAAATATTAAAATCATATCGACCAGGGGAAAGGGAAAATGTAGTAGTGAGGGTTTGATCGTTATAATCAGAATAAAATCCTACATCAGTTTCAGCAAATACCTTCTCGCCACTAGTAACAGACCAGGAGGTTTCAAAAGCGTAATAATCAAATTTAATCGTCAGTGTATGTTCCACATCTTCTGCAGGCTGAAGACCTGGATCCCACAACCATTTTCTGTTTATGTTAGCACAAACGTCATTAAATCCATCATCTACATCATCGGGCCAAACCGTAGCAGTTTTTAATCCATCAAAAGGGATTTGTACCGTAAGGGGTTTACATTTAGCTACAGGCCCCGCTCCATCCACAACCGTTACAGTTGCAGTACATTCATCTATATAGTTATCATCTAGGTCTGTTAAAGTTAGTGTTACTTGATTGGGACCGATGTCAGCACAAGTAAAAAGCGTCTTACTTAGTTCATTATATACCCTACTACCACAAACCTCCTTTCGAGTACCATTATCAATATTTTGAAATTGGTAAGGTCGTAAACTTACTTCCCCACTTGCATTCAGACTTACCGTAATGTCCCTACATTGTGCATATTCACTTTTGTCTAGAATTACGTTTACCAGACTAGAACAAGTATGGGGACCATTGGAAGTGTTCAGAGTAAGTGTAACCGTTTGAGTAGTATTGAGATTTTCACAGTCTAATGTTGTTTTACTTAGACTGTACCCTTGAGGGTAATTTGATAAGGAGTAGCTACCGCATACATCGCCCGAGCCATTATCGATGTCTGATGGTGTCAAAGTGTATTCCAGGTCTTCACCTAAATCAATATTTATAGACTCCTTACATAGCATTCGTATTGGGTTAGCATCCACGATTGTTACATTGGCAGTACACGTATTGGAAACCCCATTATTATCAGTTGCGGTAAGGGTAGCTGCAGATGTACCTATATCGGCACAAGTGAAACTATTTGGGCTGACAGAAAAGGAAGAAATACTACCTCCACATGGAACATTTGAGCCATCATTAATACTGCTGGCAGATAAAGTAGCTTGTCCACTAGCATTCAGATTGACAGTAGCATCTTTGCAGCTCATTGCACTCCTTTTAATGCTACAGTTCAGTTAATTAGTAGGACGAATGGTAGAAATGT
>JBCBCD010001306.1:0-1972 GCA_038530915.1 Bacteroidota bacterium | reverse complement strand
AATCTATAATCCCCCTTTGAGAGAGAGGAAAGAGGATATACCTACACTGGCTCATTTTTTTCTGGATCGTTATAGCAAAAAAATTGGAAAACACTTTTCTGGCCTAAGTAAAAGAACGCTGAATCAGTTGAATCATTATCATTTTCCAGGAAATATACGTGAATTGGAAAACCTTATTGAAAGAGCAGTAATTACGGAAAGAGGGCCTTTACTAAAACCGGGAAGCTGGATGCCTAAGGTAAAACCAAATAGTGCGAACCTTAATGACTATTTTGGTTCGTTTGAAGAAATGCAAAGAAGGTATTTGTTACAAGTGTTAGAATCTACAAAATGGCGAGTAAGTGGAGATAAAGGTGCTGCTAAAATATTGGACATGAATGCAAAAACTCTTTTTGCTAAAATGAAGAAGTTGGGCATTGAAAGAAGTTAACTACTTAAGTAGTATAAATAGTTAGGTTGATCTAATTATTGATATACTTTGATTTAAAATCCTGAAATTAGTAAGTGGTTGGACAAAAACACTACTTATTTTTGTCCAACCACTTAATCATTAAAGATATTTATTAATAGGTGAAATCTTATGACTACAAAAAATGAACAGGCCAATCAGGTAATTGAAAATCATGTTTGGTTTGCGACGGTGCCCGGTTTGATTCCTTTTCCGGTGCTGGATGTGATTGGGATAACTGCTGTACAACTTGATATGGTCAAACAATTGTGTAAAGTGTACGGTAAAGATTATGATGAACAGAAAGGAAAGGCATTGACCTTATCATTATTTAGTACAGTAGGAGGGAGGTTGCCAGCTTATTTTCTACGCGCTGGCCTTAAAGCCATACCGGTTGTAGGTTCTATTCTTGGAGGCGTTTCATTAGCGGGCTTTGCGCAAGCATCTACGTATGCTACAGGAGTAGTATTCAAAGAACACTTTGCCAAAGGAGGAACATTAAATGACTTAAATCCTGATAGTTTTAGAAAATTTTACGAACAACAATTTCAAAGGAGTCAGGAAAGATTTCTGGATTGGAAAAAGATGCAGGAACAAGAAATGAAAAAAGATGAAGAGCAAGAGTAGAGTATCTTGTGATATTTGGATGTTGTGATCTTGTGGTACTTTTAACATGAGTTATCCCGAATTTTCGATTTAATCGAAAACTTAGGGTTCTTTGATGTTAATATTTAACAACTCATCTAATGATTTGATTATCAAAACTTTAGCTTAGACTTTTCTTTTGCCTTAATGCAAAAACGAAACCAAAAAAATCAAGGCTGTATTTCTTTTTCCTAAAAATGGGCTCTGCTCCACACTCGCATTTAGAGCCGCTCCTTTGTCTCTCGCTAAATGCTCTTTTCAGCTCTCCCACAACACCATTTTTTTAACGGTAAAACAAATAATGCCATTTAATACTACTTTTTCACTTTGCTCAAAGGGTAGAGTAGTATTAATTCACAACTGAATATCAAGCCTTTATGAAAACCATAGCTTTTTGCCAATTCTTTCAAAATTTGGGATAACTCATGTTTGTAAAATTACAAATTATAGAAAGAAGAGAAAATTGGGTGTTATTAAATAAAAAATATATTTAATTTGAGTTTTTTAAATATGCTTTGAATAACTAAAGCCTTAAGAGTATGTTTAAAATTTATCGTGCACTGAAGATCAATACTTTGTGGTTCTAGCAAAATATTTTCGAAGGCGTTTAGCGAGCTAAGCAACTGAGTAAATATGAAGCTAGGTTCATAAATCATTGGTTTTCAGAAGCTAGAAATTTAAACATACTCTAATATTAGATTAGGATTTTTACCAGTCATATATTGAATTCTAAGCCAAATAACTTTCTTTTCAGATTGAAACAAAGAAAAGCTTGGCTAAGAATAAATCAAAGAAAGTCTACAATTTTTGATTTTACATAAACTAAACAAAACGATGACTTATTTAACTTTAGCGAAAAAAACGAACCTTAGAATTTTT
>JBCBCD010001305.1:0-1974 GCA_038530915.1 Bacteroidota bacterium | reverse complement strand
ATCCTTCATTGGTAAATAATACAAAAGACTTGTATTCTACTTTCTTTGCAATGAAGGATTAGAACTAACTGAAGATGTAAAAAATATATTGGATAAAGTAGAGTTGAATTTACAATTGAGTCAATTCCACCGTGAAGATTTAAAGCATGAATTATACTTCGTAAAAGGTACGCTTTATGAAAGCTTGATCCGTTTATTTGGCGTGAAAAATATAGCCTCGTCAAAATTTAATAAGCATATTTATTTGGGTAAGCCCAATTTCAAAGAAAATATCCTGCGTAAAAGTGACCATGATTATGAATGGGTCAATTTAGTACAAATAATAAGCCATGAAGGTGTACATAGTCAGATGTATAAAGATTACTCTACCCTGGGTTTTATGAAAACCCCGAGCTGGATCAATGAAGGTTACTCAGAATACATCTCCTACCTACCGATAAGAAAACAACCCAATTATAATCTAACTGAAGTATTTTACAGATATGAAAAAGCCTCAGAATTATGGGTTAAAACTGAATATCAATCAATGACCCCCAAACAATACCTGAGAGATAGAATCTTGATAGAATATCTGCTAGATGTAAAACAAATGAGCATTTTGAATATTATCAATGATGAAACCTTAGATCCTCAGGAACTGTTGGAAGAAATTCGAATGTATTTTCAAGAACAAGAACCATCGAATTAGTTAGCATGAGAACAATAGTATTTTTTCTTTGCCTTACCGTGAATGGGGCAGTTTATTCACAAGACTATGGAGACTTTCCGAAGATAAATAAGGAAAAGCTTTTAAGAGATTTAGAGTTATTACAACAAGGGTTAGATCAATACCATACCGGAATGTATTGGTATACTTCTAAGACTGATGTTGAAATTGCTTTTAAAGAGGCAAGGTCAAAAATTACAAAAGATTTAAATGTCTTAGCATTTCATAAGATTATCGCACCATTGATTGCACTTTCCAACGAAGACCATACTAATATATTTTTACCTGAAGTAGTAAAAGAACAGATCGCAAAACAGGCTAAGTTTTTACCAATTACTATCGTATTTCTCGGAAGAGAACTCTATTTAGTAAAAGATGGTTCCGGTACTTCAGAAAACTTAGAAGGACAAAAAATATTGTCAATTAATGGAGAATTTCCTCAACAAATTGTAAGCAAAATAGGAAGTTTGTTTGCTTCAGATGGGTATATAGAACAAGTTAAGTTTAGTGATTTAGAAGGCTTTGAATTCTCAAAATATTATTACTATTTCTACGGAAATATTCCACAGTATGAGATAGAATTTGAAAGTAAGATCTTAACATTTCAATCATTAGATATTAGTACTATCAGAAAGAATTTATCCAGTAAATACAAACGCTCTACTTTGGAAAATAAAGAGTCATTAGAGTTTAAAGTAATAGAAGATAGTATTGCTTATATGGCCTTCCATACCTTTTCCAATTCAAGTATTAAGGAAAATAAGAAAAGTAATAGTTTAAAGTCATTTCTGGAAAGTTCCTTTCAAACCATTCATGAAACTAATATTAAGACACTGATTATTGACGTCAGTAAAAATGGTGGAGGTAGTGAAGGAAACGAAAACCTTGTCTATTCGTATTTGGGTGAAAATTATCAAAAATACTTGAAGGTAAAAGCAAACCGACAATCAGTTGTTTTAGATAATGGAATTGATGAGCCTATTAAGCTTAAGACCTTTGGTTTTTTTGAGCGGGCCTTCGGAAATAAAAAAATGAAAGATGGAAGCTACGAAAGAAAAGAAAATATAGGTTTTGGCTTGAAAGCCTATAAAAAAGAACCTAAATACAAATTTGATGGTAAGCTATATGTTTTAATTAGTCCTGTTACTTATTCAGGAGGAAGTGAATTATGTAATATGCTACATACTAATGACTTAGCAACTTTTATAGGCCAAGAAACAGGAGGAGGTTATTACGGAAATACGAGTGGCTATAGCCAAGAACTTACT
>JBCBCD010001304.1:0-1974 GCA_038530915.1 Bacteroidota bacterium | reverse complement strand
AATGAAAACTGCAGTCTTATGAACGAAGTAGAAAAATTAGCGCATCAATTTTATCAGGCTTTCCAAAAGAAGGAGTATGCCAAAATGGCTAACTGCTATCATGAAGAGCTTATATTCAACGATCCCGTTTTTCGGAACTTGAATAAAAAAATGACTTCCAAAATGTGGGAAATGCTGCTCAAAAGAGGAAAAGATTTAGAAATCGACTATGAGATAACGCAGCAAACCGAAAATGAAGTGAAAGTCCATTGGACAGCACACTATACCTTTTCACAGACAGGTAAACCAGTAATCAATGAAATTGATGCGAACTTAAAACTTAAAGACGGTTTGATCCATAGGCATACAGATGTCTTCAATTTTCACAAATGGAGCAGTCAAGCTTTAGGTATGACGGGTAAGTTATTAGGATGGACTTCTTTTTTGCAAAATAGCATTCAAAAAAGAGCCACTATTTCTCTTGAAAAATACATCAACCGCAGCTAGAGCATAATTTTATATTTTCATGCTCTTATATTCTCATTTATAAAAGCATAATAGTATGAGAATATAAAAGCATAATAGTATAATAGCATGAAAATATGGTTGAACTCCTAAGTCTATACAATTTCATACCCAGTGAGCACAAGCAATGGTTTAAAAGCAAGACTAGCCTCAACACCATAAAAAAAGGAGAATTTCTTTTATTGGATGAAGAAGTACAACATCAACTATTTTTGGTAAAGCAGGGAATATTGATGATGTATTTTGATACAGACGAAAAAATGCAGGTCATTGATTTTGCTTACCAAAATAGATTTTGTGTGGACATCGATTCTTTCTCTAGCCAAGAGCCCTCCAAATTTTGCATTCAAGCTATGAATGATTGTGAAGTTGAATGCATCAGTTATGAAGATTTACAGCACATTTTTGACCAATCACCTGAAATAGAAAGAGCTTATCGTTTATTGACAGAAAGAGTTTTAGCAGCAGTTCTAAAAAAGCACTTGAACCGCCAAATATTGAACATCCAACAACGATTTTTTCAGGTGATGGAGAAGCAACCTGAATTATTCAAACTTGTTCCACATAAATACCTGGCTTCTTACATCGGTATTGATCCCACCAACTTCAGTAAACTCTTTAAAAAGCATTGTACAGATAATAAACTTATGTTCGAATAACTTACGAACAAATAACAACCAACCCATCTTGGTATAGACCAACATCCATATTTTTTATTCCTCTTATTTTTGGAACAAATACAATTACAAACTTATGATTTGGAAAAAACACAGAGGTAAATTAGGCATTTTATATCCACTGTTGGGCGAATGGATAACCAATGAAGGCAGTGATGATCCACAAAAACCAAAGTGCATTAGAAGTTTTGAAAAGACCTTAGACAATAAATATATACAGTTGAAAGCGACCTGGTTTTTGGAGAAAAAGGCCTACGAAGATTTGACGCTTTTTGGCTTAAATGCCAGCAAAGAAATATGTTTTTGGTCATTTACTTCTGATGGAAAAAATGCAAATGGTATTTTAGCAGATGTGTCAGATATCCATCCTGAAGCCGTAGGTTTTGAAGCTCAAATGCCAGCAGGACTGGCCAGACAAGCTTATTGGCCGGCAGAAGAGGGAGGCTTTTATTGGGTCGTAGAATCAAAAACCAAAAAAGGATGGAATCGTTTTGTGAAACAACATTTCACCCCTATACAATGAAAATTGTAAGACTAATCTTAGGTGTAATCATTGGTTTGTTTGCCATTACATTTGTAGCTGAACTCATCGAATTTTTTACCGTCAAGCTCGTTTCTGGAAAATCTTTTTCTGAGAAGTTGTCTAAAGTTTTCTGCCGTAAGTGAGCGCAATGGCTTATGAATACTCATCTTTAAAATTTTCTATTCTCTATTGGTGGGATTTGTAGGTGGATATTTGGCTGCTTGGATTGTTGCTGAAAAGGCCAGACCTCCAATTTTCATACTAATAGCT
>JBCBCD010001303.1:0-1977 GCA_038530915.1 Bacteroidota bacterium | reverse complement strand
ATAATGATCAAGAAGAATATACTTTTGTTTTTGATACAGGTGCAACCATTGACCTTCTTGATGCTAATGTAAAAAAAGCATTAGGTTTGCAAACCATCAGGAGACAAACGGTTCCTGGAGCTAGTGGTGCCAAAACTTATGATCTAATAGCTTCCCAAAAATTGACATTGGATGATCAAATAAGCATCAAAAGCTCCAATATGGTAATTACCGATTTAAGTGCCCTGAAGGATAGATTAGAAACCAATTTTGATGGCATATTGGGTTATAGCTTATTAAAAAGGTATGTCACTAAAATTGATTATGATGCGCAAAAAATTGACTTGTATAAAAAGATTCAAAAGGTAGAAACGGATAGATATGAAAAAGTGCCATTCAAGATGTACAATGGAATTGACATCCCACAATTTGATATCACTATAAAACTGAAGAGTGGAGATTCTTATGAAGGTTTGGTTTTATTTGATAGTGGTGCTTCTTTGTCTTTATTGATTAATACTCCCTTCAATAAAAAGCATAGTATAAGTAAAAAGGCAGAGAAAATTTTTGTTACAGAATTCGAAGATTTAAATGGTAGTTCTTATGGTGAAGATATTGCCATTGCATCCATGGAATTTGGTGGATTCCTCTTCGAAGATATGGTCATTTCTATTGCTAATGATAAACAAGGGGTAAGTAGCTATAAAAGCTATCTTGGTATTTTGGGTGCAAAAATCATCAGTCGATTTAATGTAATTCTGGATTATGATAATTCCATTATTTACTTAAAACCCAATAAAAGCTACAACGGTCCTTTTGAATTTCCACTGCATGGATTTAAACTCAAAAAAGAAGAGGACAAAACCATAGTAAGATCAATAAATAAAAATAGTTATTCTTACAAAGAAGGACTACGAATAGGTGATGAAATCGTTTCTATTGACAATAAGACATTTTCAGACATTGAAAGGTACAGAGATCTCTTAAAACAAGAAGGGAAAACCGTAGAAATCGTTTATAAAAATGTTGAAGGCCAAGAAAAGAAGATAAAACTAAAGCTAAAACGCTTGTTGTAGCTTTAATTGATCTACACTGGATTTGTAGCAGTGAAAACCCTAATTCTTGAAAATAATTTACAAGCTAACTCTATTAGCTGGCGAAAAACTTGTGTTGATTTTTCGCCAGCTTTTTTAAGTATTACAAATATATTCTTCTTATTCCGCAGGCCAATCTTCTAACTGGATAGTTTCAAGGTAATCGACTATGCGATTGATTTTTTCTCTCAGAACTGCTTCATCTGTAATTCCCTCTGATTCTTTGAATGTTTCAAACCAGGCCGGCATGTCTCCAGTACTATGACCAGGTACATTTTCAACACCTGCTATGATATTACTAATGAGGTCTCTTGAAAATTCGCCTCCACGTAGGCTGAGTGTTCTTAGATCAGGAGGAATCTGCTGTAATTTATCAATTAGTATACCATCTCCACTGCCATCTTTTCCATGGCACATGGTACAGTAAGAGGTATACCATTCCTTCCCTTCTTCTACAGAAGATTTTGCAATTTCTTCGGTATTAATTTCTTCGACTTCATCATTAGTTTGTTCAGTTGAATTATTACATCCGGTAGACACCAATAAAATCAGGCATAAGAACAACAATAACAGAATGAGCCGATGTAAGACAATGTTTGAATTTAGGAGTTGACTTTTCATAATATTAATCTATTTGGTGGACATTCTTGTTGTGGAAGGTTTACAGCTTTTCAATCTTAACACGCAGAATACCTCCTAATTCAATATATTTTTTTTGCAAAAAAGAAAAGAGGATAAATGTTACCCTTTAAGAGAGACAATCACCCTTGTTATTTTTTTGAAAAAGAATATTTTGATACGGCAATGAAACTCAGCCGCTTCTCATCTAGAACAAAAATCTGGCCATGCAAAATATCAGTCTACTGCTTTGAAAGTATTTAATTCAGACTTATTGATAGAGTTG
>JBCBCD010001302.1:0-1977 GCA_038530915.1 Bacteroidota bacterium | reverse complement strand
CTGCCGAGGTAATGAATGCATTTTTTACGCTTGATGATAGCATCAGCGATACAAATACAACTATCAACACTGCCAATGAGCAAATCGTAGCCTCATTAGAAGCAACTGTTGAAGAAAAACCTAACTATAAGCCACTTTTAGCTGCTTCAAGAGAAGCACAATCCGTTGTAAAGGATTTCATTGCTTATGTAGATGGTGTTAGAGACAATTTAAATGAAACTGCTGGTGGTTTATATCCAGATGATTATAAAGATAAGGTAAAGGCTGGTAAAACGGTACGTTATCGTGATAAGGAAATTCCTACTCGATTCTTTGTAGATGGTCAGGAAGCTTTAGGTGTTAAACAAGAACCAGTTGGTCCAGAAATCAAAGATAAGATCACTGAAACACGTGAAAGATTAATTCAAATTGTAGACGATGTTTCCAAATTAAAAATTGACGGTGCCAATATTCAGCCTGAAGATATTGAGAGTTTAAAAACTCAAATTTCTTTACAAGTTGATGATCTTACTTGGAAGGAATATGAAAAACCTTCATGGGAGGATTTCACCTTTGGTCATATGCCAGTAGCCGCTTGTTATCCAATCTTAAGAAAATTCCAAAATGATGCTAAAAACTCTGAGGCAACCATCCTTGGTTTCTTGGCAAAACAAGTTGGACAAACTGTAATCGAGTTTGATAAGTTTGAACCTGTAGCCGCTACTGAAAAAGGATATATCATAAAAGGAGAAACCTACGAAGCTGAAGTTTTCCTGAGTGCATTTTCAAGCCAGGCGGCTGAAAATATCTCAATGAAAGTGAATGGTTCTTCCCTGAAAGTGGAAGATGGAAAAGGTAAATTCACAGCAAGACCAAGTACTATTGGTGAAAAGTCTTACAAAGTTGATATCTCTGTAACCAATCCATTTACTAATGAAACGGAGACTTACTCTAAAACTTTCTACTATGAGGTAGGTGAGCGTTCTGTAGCGGTTTCTGCAGATAAGATGAACGTATTCTACATTGGTGTAGAAAATCCTGTTTCTGTATCTGCTGCTGGTATTTCAAGTAACGACTTGAAAGTAAGTATTTCCGGAGGTGGTGGAAAAATCAGGAAAGTAGGTAGCAGTAATTTCATGGTAACTGTAGGTACAGTTACCAATGACTGTAAAATCACTGTAAGAGGTGGTGGTTTGACTGAGACCAGAAACTTCCGTGTAAAATCAATTCCTGACCCGGTTGCACGTTTGGGTAACCTGGATGATGGTAGTGTACCAAACGGTACCTTCAAAGCTCAGGCTGGTATCATCCCATGGTTGGATAATTTTGATTTTGAAGCAAAATGTAATGTTGTAGGATACGATATGGTATATGTACCTAAGAATGGCGATGCCATCACAAGTACTAATGCCGGCGCCACTTACAACGCTAAATCCAGAAGATTGGCTGACAATGCCAGAGCTGGTGATACCTACTACTATAGAAATATCCGTGCAAAGTGTCCTGGTGATAAGATCACTCGTAAGATCAACACTTTGGTATTTACTATCAAGTAAAATTCCTTAATAAAAAGGAGCTGTGCTAGCACAGCTCCTTTTTATTAACCACCTCTCCGCATTTTTATTCACAAAAATTATGTTACTACGTACTAGCTTATGTATTTTAGCCGTTAGAGTAATGCTTAGTATCATTATTTAAAACAAAAGAAGAGATGAGATTCACTAGACTGCTTTTCAGTAGCCTTTTTGCAATGTTGTTGGGTGGGTTTGCTTACGCTCAACCAAATAATATCATGACTGAGTCAGGTCAGCCACTTAAGACGGCTCCTCTTGATGATGTTGTAGAAAAGAAATTAGTTAATGAACGTAGATTGTTGCCTTATGACAACGTACGTGAGGCCGACATCACTTTCGAACGTCGTGTATGGAGAATCATTGATACACGTGAAAAAATGAACCTTTCTTTCCGCTACGAAGAGCGTCCACTTTTGACCATCTT
>JBCBCD010001301.1:0-1989 GCA_038530915.1 Bacteroidota bacterium | reverse complement strand
GTGTGATGGATAAGTTTATTTTCACTTCCAACTTCAACTTCTATCTTTATTTTACAATTATTTCAGTGGTTTATGCGTACATGTATTTTGAAAAAAAGAGGAGTCAAGAGTTCATTAATATGAAGCTCCAAAATGAATTTCAAACCTCAAAAATCAATGCCCTGCAATCTCAACTACAACCACATTTCCTTTTTAATGCCTTGAATGGAATCTCATCCCTCTCAGGAATAAATCCAAACAAGGCCCAAGATGCAATTTCAGATTTAAGTGACTTTTTACGGTTGACACTAAGGCTTAACAACAATCGTTTTCACACTTTGGAAGAAGAGATTTTTCTGTTGAGCAAGTATTTGGAGGTTGAAAAGTTCAGATACGGGCGTAAGTTGGAAACTAAAATAGACATCACAGAATCGCTTAAAACTAGAAAAGTTCCACCATTATTATTACAACCTATTGCCGAAAACTCTATAAAGCATGGCTTTTCTGAAAATCATGATGTCCTTAACTTAGAGATTACAGCAAAATCCGTGGATGAACGTATAAAACTGGTTGTTTCAAATAATGGCATATTGCTCCATAAGTTCGAGTATGGATATGGCCTATCTAACTTGGTAGAAAGATTGAACACATTATATAGTAAGAACTACTCTTTTAAGATGTTTAATAGTGAAGGTAAACATGTAGTTACCGAAATCATTATTCCTTAAGAGTGAATTCCTTCAAGATCTTCGGATGATGTACCACGCATTCTCTTAAAGTTTAAGTAAAGCCATATAGCAAGTGAAATTCGCATCAGGGGTTGATAAATGATGTTGAAATGCTTCAAGACTTTGTAGATTACTTCGACCTGAATAAACTCGTTGGCAAAGGCAATTAGGTTGCCTATACCCCACACAAAAAGAAGAACCGAAAGAATTTTGTCGAATTTGTTGGAATTATATATGCAGAAAGCGTAACAAACGTTTCCAAGGGCGAAAGCAACAATGAACAACCCAAAAAGTGAATAGCCAAGTAAACTCGCATGGTTGATCTCCTCTGAAAGTATGGTTTGAATTGTTTGGTCAGTTGTTTCCAAATACAATTTTCGGAGATTATTTAGATAGAATAAAACAAACATTTGCCGGAAAATTTCCGCAAATACAAAAACCGAAAAAAAGGTATAGCCCAATATGGCAGTCGCTGGTTTCTTTTTAAAACCGATAAGGAATACCCCCAACATGGAAAGGAGTACCAGCAGGCAATGAACGATAATCCAAAAACGATTAAGAAGGTATTTTGGATTTTCGAAAAGGAGTAATCGCGCCTCAAAGTTCAACGCTCCTAGGTTAAATAAGTCGGAATGAATTCCAATTGTAGTTAAAACGGATAATAGGCAGCAAAAACTTGCGATTTGGATAAAACTTCTTATGTTCCCTGTCATTTGAACTTAGCGGTGTTTCAATTTGAAAGTAGAAAGAGTTAAATAAAACTAAAGGATGTAGAAGCTACGTGGTATATGCGTTATATCAATAAGTTTGAAATATTTATCAAAAAGATGGCATCAAAAAAATTAATACCTTAAAACGATTGATAAGACTAGAAGCAAACGCGATTTAAGTTTTATGGTTTTTGGTCGTTGGATTTGAACGTTGTCTATGTTGTGCGAACTTCATGAATTATAAAAGCCTTTTAGGATTACTGCGGACCGTTAGAATCAAATCCTTTGAAAAAGGAGAATTCTTGATACCAGAAGGATGCACCAAAACGGAAGTTTTCCTTATCAGAAAAGGACTGGTCCGAAGCTATTTTGTACAGAAAAGTGGTCATGAAATAACATTTCAACTATATCCTGAAACCTATTTGCTTACTAATGTTCATTCGTTACTCTTTGATGAGGCCTCCAAATTTACCTACGAGGCACTTGAACCTACCAAAGCATACGTAATGGACTATGCCAATTTTATTAAAGTGACGTCCCAAAACCCAAATTTTTCGGAGTTGAGTCAAAGG
>JBCBCD010001300.1:0-1993 GCA_038530915.1 Bacteroidota bacterium | reverse complement strand
TTGCATCGATACCAGTACGCATTAATTGTCCGGGATCAATGTCATCAACATAGTAAGTGTTAAGTTCTTTATAAAGATTGGTATATATTTCGATATTCTTAGCTATCTCAAACCATCTGTTATTTTCAGATTTGAATGTGGTTGCTACCAATAAAGGTAATAAAACAACCAGGCCCAGTATTTTTAGATAAGACTTCATGATTATTTTGTATTTCTTAGTTATTCCTTTAAAAAAATTTGGGATTGAAGCAAAAAACTTCTCAATAGTTTAACACAATTCTAATAAGATGGATGTTAAAAGCTTAGCCTAAATAGACAATTAACATTTATTTATGTAAAACTTGTATTTCTATTCTAATATTCTATCAATTTCAGTTGATAGATCGCCCTCCTGTTAGACGGAAATAAAATGGAGGACGGTGTAATATTATCACTTACTTGTTCAGGAATCCTTTAACTAAACTAAATAGCGTATCGGGAGCTTCAGCATGCACCCAATGACCTGTTTTAGCTACGGTTTCGATATTCGAATTAGGGAATTGAGCTAAAATCAATTCATTATCCTTTTCTTTGATATAGTTAGAGTTTTCTCCTTTAATAAACAGAGTAGGATTCGAAAAGGGCGATTCCGGCCTGATGGCGCTCAAAATATCCTCATAATGATGGTGAATCGAATCAAGATTCATTTTCCATTTGTATCCTCCATCCTTATTGCGCATTAGATTTTTCATGAGAAATAACCTAATGCCGACTTCATCAATCTTTTGATTCAATATAACATCAACCTCCTTTCTACTCTCAATGGTTTCAATGGGTACATTAAATAAGGCCTCAAAAATCAATTGGTGCCCACCTCTATAGGCCTTAGGAGCTATATCGACTACGACTAGTTTATTCACTTTTTCTGGATAAGTGTGGGCAAACTGCATCGCAGTTTTTCCTCCCATAGAGTGACCTAAGATGTGTGCCTGATCTAAATCGTGATCGTACATAAAGTCATAAAGATCGTCTGCCATTGATGGATAATCAATAACCGCATTATGGTCAGACTTTCCATGGTTGCGTTGATCTAAAAGGAATACCTGAAAATCTTCAGAAAAACGTTTTCCAAGTGTTTGCCAATTATCAAGCATGCCAAAAAGACCATGCAAGATGATCAGTGGCTGTCCTTCTCCTAGTTGCTTATAGTTGAGCTGCATAAGTTATTTTCTTAGTAAACACATTAGTTTAAGTCAAGTGCTCACTCATTTAATCAATTCTTTTATTGGGTTTTTTCCTTCCCAATTGCCTTCGGATCTGTAGGGGTGAAAACGTGCAAATAATTCTTCTTTGTACCAACCCAATTCCCGTGTTTTTTGAATAACTTCTCTGTGATATTGACTTTTATAAGCATAGGCTTTCATAAAGTGAGAATTTTCCCATAAGCTAAAAGTAGCCTGCTGTACCAAGGGTAATTCTCCAATCCCCACAGAAAAAATCAACCCTTCTTTATGTCCATCCATCGACCTGCTGACCTTAGGAACAAACCTCCAGAAATAGGGAATGTATTTCAATTTAATGGTTGCACGAGTCAAGACGCCTACAACATCATCCATTTCATACTCAGCTGTAGGTGTAAAAGGGTTATTCCCTTCCCATTCTCCATGAACAACTGCTGTTTGCATGTAGTTTATCCAATGCTCACAACTGTAATTTTTTAATTCATGAAAAAAATCATTGTTTTGAAAATAATGTAAGGCGTCAGCTTCTTTTTCCCATACATTCATTAGCCCATATACAGAGAAGTTTGGCCAGATACTAAAGCCATTTTTAGCTCCGCTTCCCAGCATCTTGCCGAATGCCATACCTGAGATATTTTTTAGCAAACCAGGAGATTGCCCCATCAGTTGGAAAGCACGCCATTTTTTCTTTCTCCCTTCAAACTTGAAGAAAGACATGGTAACAATATTATTTTCTAACATACGATAGCAAACAGTCCTTTTTCTTAAAGGTT
>JBCBCD010001299.1:0-1993 GCA_038530915.1 Bacteroidota bacterium | reverse complement strand
TGAATCTTTTAAAAGCTTAACTAACTCTGGTTCATAATTATTATTTTCCATAGCATGATCATTTATTGATGATTTCAAATTGGCTTGGATGGTAGTCCATACTTTTTCTGATGACCTCTGTATTCTCCTTCCCTACCAATTTCTCACAAATATAAAGGCCCAGATCCAGGGAAGAAGCTACAGCTCCCGCAGTGATAATATTATTATCCTCAACTATTCGCTCTTTGGAAACTACATTACAATACTTCTCTAGGGTTTGGTATTCGTTAAAATTGGTGGTAGCTGTTTTACCTTTCAAAAAACCTGCAGCTCCCAATAAAAGGCTTCCTGTACAGATGGACACTTTGTACTCCACATTAGAAGCTGTTTTGATCCAATCCACAAAGTCCTTCTCAAATTGCAATTTTCGAGTTCCAAATCCACCTGGTATGATGACCATATCATAGTCTGACAAATTGGGTTTGATCTTATCAATATTGATTTTCAGTCCAAATCCATCCTGGATACTGCTTGTGGTAGCACATAAATCCCAATCCAAGTCTTCCAAGAAGCCCTTAGATTTCATACGACTAATGGGATCATAAATACCAACAAAATCTAAAAGTGTAATGCCATCAAAAAGAATGTATGCGATCTTCATTTTTTTAATGGGTTGCTTATCCGGGTCAGAAGAGTTGTTTTTTTCTTTGTGTACAAATGTAGAAGTGTGACTGTTCATTTTTGAAGAGTAAATCCCAAACAGTCCCAATAATAAAAGTTTGATTGATTGGCGTCTATTGTTTTTCAAGATTTTGAAATTTTAAGTTATAGAAATACAAGCTTAAAATAAGATGAATTATTATTCTAATACCGGATAAGGCCCTTCTTCAAAAGCTGTGTTGTGATAGCCTTTAATCCCAACCGATAAAGCCAATGGGCTACGAAAATCAATATTTTCTCTTAAGCAATCCAATATATAGCTGAAGTCATATTTGGGATTCCAGCCTAGTTCTTTTCGGGCTTTTTCATTTACATATACTCGATCTATTCTGGGCAACATTTTCCATCCTCTTGCAGAGAAAAGTTTTTCGTATTCTGGGAAAAGTCTATTGACCACTTTATGTGCATCTGTATTTAGGTCGACTAAATCTTTTTTGTCAAATGGAGAAGTAGCACTAATGATGTATTTTCCAAAGCCAATTTTATCCATTCTTTCAATTGCCAATAAATGAGCCAAAGCCGCATCTTCAATGTCAACCCTCCGATACAAATATTCTATTGCCTTAATATTGAGATCTTCATAATTGTCTCTAATCTTTTTTTTGTCATCGACTTCAGGAAAAAAGCGAGAAGTTTTTAACACAATGCAGGATAAGCCATGATTTCTAAAAAACAATTGACACAAATCTTCAGCAGCATTTTTGCTTACGCCATAAATGTTTTTGGGAATGGGTTTGATATCTTCTGTTATCCAGATCGCAGGAGTATTGGGTGCAGGAGTCAATACATCTCCAAATGTACTGGTCGTGCTTGTATATACCATTCCTTTAACACCATGCTTAATCGATTCCTCAAGCAGATTCAAAGTTCCGGTAATATTGGTGTCTACAAAGTCTTGCTTCGTATGGGTAGCGACATGAGGTTTATGCAAGGTAGCTGTGTGGACGATGTAATCCACCTCCTTAACCAAAGAGGAAACAAATGTTTTATCAATAATGGAACCAATATGAGTAGTGAATTGAGAAGCTTTAATATCGATTCCCAGGTAGGCTGTCTTTGCCTTTATTAATTGTCTTATAATGGCCTCCCCAAGATGGCCACTACTTCCTGTTACTAGTATTTTCATATTTGATAGCTGCTTTGTGAATACTCAACAAAGAAGATTTTTCAATAATTCCACTAAGTAAAACTAAAAGAATAACTTATCGATTTGGATCTGTCATTTCAACTTTTAGTTTCATTATTTTTCTCAGCAATAGCTAGGCTATTCCTTCAAAAAATGCCTTACTAAAAG
>JBCBCD010001298.1:0-1994 GCA_038530915.1 Bacteroidota bacterium | reverse complement strand
TCAAAAATGAAGGTCGAGTTTTTCCACATCAATGGAAAATAATGGAAGTTATCCCACAACAAAAGATAGTCTACAATTGGAGATATGAAGGTTATGCAGGTGATTCTATGGTAAGCTTTGAATTAATAGAAAATGATGCTCAAACTACTTTAAGGTTGACGCACCAAGTATTGGAAAGCTTTCCACAAGATATTCCTGAATTCACAAGAGAAAGTTGTTTGGGAGGTTGGAATTATTTTATTAAAGAAAGTTTGAGTAAGTATTTGATTATGAGTTGAAAGACACTTATTCAACAATTCGACACACTTATCAACTCCCTTCATAATTGATACATTCTCTATCCTACCTTTATCTTTATTTTGACCAGCAAATCTCAATAAACATGAAGATATTCCATTTAGTAAGTTTCAAACTATCATATACACTTTATTCATTATTTCTATTGTCACTAATTGCTCTTTCTTGTGCTGGGCAGAAAGAGTCACCCAATACTATGGCAGAAGAAATGGTAGATCGTATCCAAACCCAAGTCAATCCTTACTTTGAATACGAATACGAACAAACTAAATTTGTCCCTCCTGCCGGAAAGACCTTGCTCATCATGGGGCAAACCATAGAAGACATCGATGATTATATGTCAGAATTTTCTGATGAACCCATACCTGGTGGTTGGTCTGCTTATTGGGGGATACCAGAGTTTAGTGGAATAACGGATACGTACAAAAATGCCAACGGAAGCTCTCACAATCATCAAATGCTAGTCGATCATTTTCCAAATACAGTCATCCAAAGCGCCATGTGGATGGTAGGTACCTGGGGGGTAGCAAGAAATACAGCCAATGGTGATTATGATAAGGTAATCAAACAATATTGTGACTGGGCAAAATCCATCAATCGTCCTATATACCTTAGAATAGGATATGAGTTTGATGGACCACATAATGAACTAGAACCTACTGAATATGTAGCAGCCTATAAGCACATAGTAGATTTAATGCGAGCAGAAGGTGTGGATAACGTCGCCTTTGTTTGGCACTCTTATATTTTTGAACCTTATAAAAACTATCCTTTATCAGCCTATTATCCCGGAGATGAGTATGTTGATTGGGTAGGTGTTTCACTATTTGGATTGCTTTACCAAAGTGCAGATCTCTTATTTCATGGCAATGCGGTACTAGAGTTTGCCAAAACCCATAAAAAGCCGGTCATGGTAGCTGAAGCTAGTCCGACATCAGGGATTGAACCCAATGAAGTAGAAACTTGGAATACTTGGTTTGTCAATTTCTTTTCGGTTTGTTACAACAAAAACATCAAAGCCATCAGCTTCATCAATGCCAATTGGGAAGCCTATAATTTTCCGGGAGTGGATTGGAAAGATGCTCGACTCACAAATAATCAGCTTATTTCTAAAGCATGGTTTTTGGAAACCAGTAAGGAACGATATCTGAAGCAGTCCCCTACTCTATTTGATGAATTGGGATATTAGAAATAAGTAATTCACGAAATTGAAATAGAATAGTTATCTTCATTTTAGTTTATGAACTTGATTATTAAATTATTATTCAAGATCTTATAGAAGAAGCATGTTTCTTAATTTCCTCAGCTTATACGAGTTGATAAAAATTTAGTCTAAATGTTCAAAGCAAAACTGATTGACAACCCAAGCTATTACAAAGTAAGAAGCAGGCAGACTTTATTAATGCTTTTACCACTACTTCCAGTTGGTTTAATAGAAGTTGTTTAAAAATTAAAAGTTCAGCTTCTCAATAAAATAAGAGCAAAGGCAATGTAATGTAAACTTAACCATGTGTGCTGTCTTGTTTCAAAACGGACCATTAAGGTTTTGAATGCATCAATCCAAGCATTAGTTCTTTCTACACAGAAGCGTTCCTTATATAATAAATCATCCAAAAGCGGTTGATTATCAATGTTTTTTGAATTTCGTTTATTGAAGTCCACATTGGCTATAATATCATTGGTGTAACAGGTTCGGC